>NZ_JRJZ01000041.1:0-156932 GCF_000800875.1 Cetobacterium sp. ZWU0022 | reverse complement strand
GAAATCTCCTATTATTTAGCTATTTTTTATTTTTTGTAATCTACCAGCTGAGTAGTTACTTTAATTATTTTTAGTTTCTTTTATCTTCTTTTCAGTTGCTCTAATAAATCTAGGTATAAGCCATTCTTTCTCTTCTTCAGTTTTAGTATCTTTTTTAGCATAGATTACTTTTAATTCATCATAATAAGCTTGAACATCTCCACTGAATTCAGATCTATCTTTTATTGGATATTTTTTTAAGTTTGGAAACTCTTTATCTAAAATAGCATTCCATTCTTCAACTTGTGATTTATGTAGTGATAAGAACAAGTCAATATCTCCTGAGAATCTAATCTCTTTAATAACATCTCCAACTTCAAGCTTTTTAATGTTGTTAAAGTCTTTTTCATCAATAAACTCTCCAAATATAGTGTGTTTATTGTTTAACCAGTCAGCAGGATAAAGAGTGAAGAAGAACTGAGAACCTCCAGTTTCAGGACCAGTATTAGCCATAGCTAACATTCCAGGTTGGTAGAAGTCTAACCATTTAGAAAATTCATCAGGAATAGAGTAACCAGGACCTCCATCTCCTCTACCAGTAGGGTCTCCACCTTGAACTACAAAGTTTTCAACGGCTCTATGTATTTTTGTATTGTCATAGAATCCTCTTTTAGCAAGATTTATAAAATTAGCTACAGTTATTGGTGAAGCTTCAGGATATAAATAGAAACTAATATCTCCTTGAGTTGTAACAAATGTAGCTCTAATATTGTTATATTTTACCGCTTGAGTTTTACTAGTAGATGAACAAGCTGTTACAACAACTAATAACATCACTAGAGATAGTAATTTAATGATTTTTTTCATATGTACCCTCCTGTATTTACTGCTAGTATTATACTATATAAGAACCTATTTTACAAAGTACTTTTGTAAACTTTTTGTTGAAAGAGTAAGTGCTATAGATAAAACAATAAGTAAAACTGATAATGCGTTGACAACTGGCGAAACCCCTAATCTAATCATTGAGTAAATTCTTAAAGGTAGAGTAGAAGAACCTGGTCCAGCAACGAAGAATGTAGTAACGAAATCATCTAGTGATAAAGTTAATGACATTAAAAATCCTGAAACAATAGCAGGTGTAAGCATTGGAAGAATTACTTTTTTTAATGTTTGCATCTCATTTGCGCCTAAATCATAAGCAGCTTCAACAATAGAGTAATCAAATTCTCCAAGTCTTGATAAAACTATAAACAAAACAAATGGAATATTAAATGTTGTATGAGCTATGAAAATACTTGTTAATCCTAATTGTAGTTTAACTGTTGCAAACATAATCAGAAGTGAAACCCCTAAGATAATATCTGGAATAACTAAAGGAAGGAATGTTATAACTTTTAAATAGTTTTTATGTTTAAAGTTATACCAGTGTAATCCAATAGCCCCAAGAGTTCCAATTAATGTAGAAGTAGTGCTCGAAATAATTCCAATGAATAAACTATATTTAAATGCTTTCCAAATGTTATCAGAATAAAGGAATAACTCTTCGTACCATTTTAAAGAAAATCCTTGCCAAGTACTTGATCTTCCCTCATTGAAAGAGTAGATTACAAGAATTAACAGAGGCAAATAAAAGAATATCATAGATAAAATGAAGAAAAATAGTGATGTTCTTCTCTTATTCATCGTCAACCTCCTTAGACTTTTTTTCAACTCTCATAAAAATTAAGAGAGCGATTGATGTAATTAAAATAAGCATAGCCGAAATAGCTGAAGCTAAAGGCCAGTTTCTAGTCACAGTAAGATGTTGAGCGATAACAGTACCAAGCATAGTTGCCTTTGTACCTCCTACTAGTTTTGGAATAGCGTAAGATCCCATAGATGGAATAAATGTAAATAAGACTGCTGTAATAATACCAGATTTTATATTTGGTAAAAATACCTTTCTAAAAGCTTGAGCATTAGTTGCTCCCAAATCTCTAGCTGCTTCAACTAAAGCGAAATCAAATTTCTCAATAATAGCATATAGTGGTAATATTGCAAACGGTAAACTAGTATATACCGTGATTAAAATTACAGAGCTTGTATTATAAAGAAGCTTTAAAGGAGCGTCAATGATTCCTAATTTCATTAAAAAAGTATTTAAAAAACCATTAGAACCTAAAATAGATATCCAAGCATAGATTCTTATTAAAAAGTTAGTCCAAAACGGAATAATAACAAGAATAAGAAGTTCTTGTTTGAATTTTGACCTAGCTATAAAATAAGCCGTTGGAATAGCTAAAGTAACAGTTAAAATAGTTACAATAGCTGAGATATAAGTAGTTCTAAGAAGTATTTTTAGAAATACAGGTTCAAAAAATACATTGAAGTTCTTTAAGGTAAAGATCATTTGAACTCCACCATAAGTACCTTTAGTTAAAAAAGCATAGCTTAAAACGATTAGCATAGGAATAACAAAAAATACAGACATCCATAAAGTTAGTGGAATACTATATAAACTTCCAGAAGAGATTTTTTTCAATTATATCACCTCTACTAAGAAACTATCATCAGCATGCCAAGAAATATAAGCATCTTCATCCCAGTGTATTGTATCATTATCATCTTCATCAAAGTAAACAGCATG
This sequence comes from Cetobacterium sp. ZWU0022, assembly GCF_000800875.1. Classification (NCBI taxonomy): domain Bacteria; kingdom Fusobacteriati; phylum Fusobacteriota; class Fusobacteriia; order Fusobacteriales; family Fusobacteriaceae; genus Cetobacterium; species Cetobacterium sp. ZWU0022. The sequence continues at coordinate 154,324 of NZ_JRJZ01000041.1, read as the reverse complement.
CTGTTTAAAAGCTTTAAATAATAGATTTTTATCTCCGTTTACCCAAACAAAGTATTTACTTTGGAATCCAGAGTAAATAAGTTCATCAACATAAACTTTTAAAGTATTGTGTTTTTCTGATAACCCTGTAGGTATTTGTTTAGAAACCCTAATTTTTTCAGGTCTGATAGAAACTCTAATTTTATCTCCAACTTTAACTATTTTATCAAGTTCAAAAATAAGTTCTCCTAAATGTTCCGTTTGAATCTTACCATAAGTTTCATCAAAAATTTCTGTAACAATGCCATCAAAGAAGTTATTTTCACCGATAAAATCAGCTACAAAAGTATCAGCAGGAGCTTCATAAACCTCAGCAGGAGTTCCTACTTGTAATACTTCTCCTTTATTCATAACAGCTATTCTATCAGAGATAGATAACGCTTCTTGCTGATCATGAGTAATAAAGATAAATGTAATTCCTACTTCATCATGAATATTATCTAGTTCAATCAAAAGATTTTGTCTAAGTTTTGCATCTAATGCTGATAAAGGTTCATCTAATAATAAAACTCCAGGTTTATTTATAAGAGCTCTTGCTATAGAAACTCTTTGTTGTTGACCTCCAGAAAGTTGATTTGGTTTTTTGTAGATATGTTCCTTCAAATCTACAAGTTCAATAAATTTTTTAACCTCTTCATCGATTGTTTTTTCATCAATTTTTTTCAGTCTTAATGGGAAAGCAACATTTTCATAAACTGTTAAATGAGGAAATAGAGCATATTTTTGAAAGATTGTATTAACGTTCCTCTTATTTGGGGCTAAATCAACTATATTCTCATCTCCTAGATAGATTGCACCACTATCTGGAGTTATAAATCCTGCAATCATTCTTAAAAGAGTAGTTTTACCACATCCAGATGGACCCAAAATAGAAAAAAACTCTCCATCTTTAATCTCTAAGTTAATATTTTTCAAAACATCAACTCCGTCGAAACTTTTTTTGATATCGACAATTTTAATATCTGTTTTTTTCAATTTTACCTCCTAATATATAATAAATTTGTTTACAATAATAATATTTTACCACATTTAACGAATAAAATAAACCAGTTTATTTGTTATAAATAAAAAAGAATCCTAGTAGGACTAGGATTCTCATAAATATTTAAAAGTGAGCTGGTTCTACGTGACCGTAATCTCCATTTCTTTTTTTATAAACAATATTCATATCACCTGATTCTGAATTAGTGAATACATAAAAATCTTTATTTAAAGCTTCTAATTGTAATATTGCTTCTTCAACATCCATAGGTCTAGGATTAACTGTAACACTTTCTATTTTCTTTATAGATTGAACAGTTATTGAGTTGTCTCCAGGTTCGAAGGTAATTTTCTTACCAATATTCAGATTAGGAGAAACATGGTTATTATCTCTTAATTTTTCTTTATGTTTCTTGATTTGTTTAGCTAAAATTTCAGTTACACGATCTATCGCATTATAAAGATCATCATCTGTATAAACACCCTTAATAACATTTCCATTTACATGGACTCTCGCATCAACTCTTTGTAGAGGACCTGATTTAGATTTTGTAGCTGATAATGTAACGTTAACTGTTAAAATGTTATCAAAGAATTTTTTTAATTTAAAAAAGTTCTTTTCACAATGATTTTTGATGGCATCAGTAATAACAAGATCTCCGTTAGTATTATAGTTTATTCTCATACAAACCACCCCTTATGGATATTTATGTAGCTTTCTTAGTTTATCTATACAGCTATTCTGAAAGAATTCCTTTTTTTAAGAATAATTTTTTATTAGATATTTCAGCAAGCTCTCTCGAATGTGTTACTGTTATAATAGTTTGACGTTTTTTGTCATTAATTTGTTTGAAAATATTAAAAATTTTTTCACTTGTTTCATTATCTAAGTTTCCAGTAGGCTCATCAAGTAGAAGAATTTTAGGATTATTAATAAGAGCTCTAGCTATAGCAACTCTTTGTTTTTCTCCACCAGATAGCTCTGTAGGTTTATGACTAGCTCTATGTTCAACGCCAACCTCTTTTAATAGTTGAAGAGCTCTTTTTTCAATTTCCTCTTTTTTAGAAAAATCTTGAGTTAGTGCAGGAATCATAACATTTTCAAGAGCTGTAAATTCAGGTAAAAGATAATGAAATTGAAAAACAAATCCAATAGTTTTATTTCTAATAGAATCAATAGTGGAGCTATTTATGGAGATTTTTTCATTATTAATATATATATCACCAGAGGTTGGTGAATCTAAAAGTCCAATCAGATTTAACAGTGTTGTTTTTCCAGAACCAGATTGACCAAGAATAGATATAAAATCCCCTTCTTCAATTTTAAGATTTAGGTCTTTTATAATTTCTAAAGTTTCATTTTTAGTAGAATAATTTTTACAAATATTTTTAAGTTCTAGAACGATATTTTTAGTCATGTCTTAAAGCCTCCACAATTTTTAAATTTCCGGCTCTATAAGCGGGAAATATACTTGATAAGAATATTAAAGTTGTATTAGTTCCTATAATTGTAAGTAGTTCTTTTAAAGATAATTCAATAGGAACTTTAGTTAGATAGTATATCGACGATATTCCTGGCAAAGAATATGTTTTTATATACCAAAGTAAAAATAGGGAAACAATGACACCAATGATGATTCCTGTTGCTCCAAGAATAATACCTTGGATTAAAAATATTTTAATAACAGAGCTATGAGATATTCCCATAGATCTCATAATCCCAATATATCTTATTTTTTCTCTAACCATAGTATTTAAAATAACCCAAACAACGAATCCAGCTATAATAACAATTAAAGAAAAGCCTATTATCATAACAGTTTTTTCAAGTGAAAGGGCTCTTAATAAGTTTTGGTTAAGGCTACCCCAAGTTCTGTTAAAAAGACCAGTATCGCTATAAATTTTATTTGAAACTTTCTCAGCATCATATGGATTATTTAAAATTAAGTCAATAGAGCTTACAGTCTCATCTCTTTCAGTCATATATTGAGCAGTTCGAAGTGGTAAAAGAATCATAGAAAGATCATAATCATAGTAACCACTTTGAAAAGTTGCCATTATTTCAAGTTCTAACTCCTTATTATTAGCTGAAATAATAGTTATAGAATCACCGATTGATCCAGCAATTCTATTTAAAAGCTCGTCACCAATAATAACACCCTTCATATTTGAAAGATCAATATCTCCTCTTTTGATTTTACTTTCTAAATTAAGTGCAGGAATAGCTTTTCCTAAATCTAAACCATCCAATTTAACTCCAGATACATATGTACCTAAAATTCCGTTATACTTAACAATACCTTGAGTTGTAACTTTAGGAATCACTCCTTTGACTTCAGAATATGTTTTAAAAGTATCTTCTAGAGTATCATAGTTTTTGATATTTTCATTCCCAATAATAGTAACATGACTAGATAAAGAGAGTATGCTATCGATCATATTTTTATTTAATCCGTTAGATATACCTATAGAGACGGTTAAAACCATAATACCTATAGCAATCCCAATAATACCAATAAAACTTTGTTTTTTATGTTCTAAGATATGTTTTTTTGCTATAAAAAATTCAAATAACATGTAGTTCACCTCATAATTAGTTTGTAAAGAGAGTTTTTATAAGAATCTCTTTCAATTCATCAGTAGTAATATTTATATTTAAGGAGTTACGTAAATTTATAAGTTGATTTTCACCTAGATATTTTTCATCAATAATATTATCAACATGCAACATATCAATCTCTTGTGGGGAAAGTTGATTGATTGTTTTTAAGAATAGGTTTCCATAATTTTTAAATTTTTGATTACCAATACCACGAACTTTAAGCATCTCCCAACGATTTCTAGGCTTTTTTTCAGCCAGTTCCATAAGAGTCAAATCTGAGAAAATGATATATGGTGGAACGCCTTCTTTTTCAGAAATCTCTTTTCTTAATGAGTTTAAAGTCTCGAAAAGTGGATCTTCAAAATAATCGAATGTAACAGATTCGTTAGATTTTCTAAAAACAGCCTTAATATTTTTCAAAACTTCAAAAGATTTAGTTGTTAATTTTAAAGTAGGGAAGCTTCCAGCACTTTGTTCTAGGTAATTTTCTGATATTAAATAGTAAATAAATTCCTCTAAATTGATTCGATTATATGACGACATAATACCGAATGTAGAAAGTTTAAAATACTCTTTTCTCTCAATTTTACTATCAACTTTACCCATTAAAATATTTGTTAATGTAGATATGCCAATACTTTCTTTTGTACGTCCGATACATGAAAAAATTTTCTGTGCATCTAAAGTGAAAGATTGAATATCCTTAAAATTTTTACAATTGCCACAATTACCACAATAATTTTTTATTCTTTTGTCACCAAAGTATTTTAAGATATATTCACGATAGCAACTTTCTAGATAGGCGTAATCAATCATAGCATCCAGTTTTTTTCGTTTTGTTCTTTTTAATTCTTTAGAACTTTCTTCATTTTGTTCAATTAAAAATTCCTGAGTCGAAACATCCTCTTCAAAGAATAGCAAAATAGCTTCCGATGGAGCACCATCTCTTCCCGCTCTTCCAGCTTCTTGATAATAACTCTCCAAATCTTTTGGAATATTTCGATGAATAACATATCTTACATTGGATTTATCTATCCCCATACCAAAAGCATTTGTGGCAATCATAATTTTGATATCATCTTTTAAAAACTTATCTTGAAAATTAGTTCTTTCTTTTTCATCTAATCCAGCATGATATTTTCCAACATTAAATCCTTTAAGGAGTAAATAACTGTATAAATTATCAACTTCTTTTCTTGTTGCCGCATATATTATACCAGATTTTTTAGAGTTTCTTTTAATGTATTCAGATATAAATGCTTCTGGAACAACACCTTTTTCAACTTTAAAAGTTAGATTGTCTCTATCAAATCCATCAACATAGATTTTTGGAGCTTGTAACGCTAGTCTTTCAATAATATCTTTTCTAACTTTACTTGTAGCGGTTGCTGTTAAAGCTAATATTTGTGGACGTTGATTAATTTTATCTAAAAATTTAGGAATTTCCAGGTAACTTTTTCTAAAGTCGTGTCCCCATTGAGATATACAATGAGCTTCATCAACTGCAATCATTGAAATTGGAAAATCTTTAATAAAATTTATAAACTTATCACTCATTAGTCTTTCTGGTGCAATATACAATAGCTTAATACTTTTATTTCTAATACCTAAAATAAGCTTTACATACTCTTCTTTTGTTAGTGTTGAGTTTAAAAAACCAGCTCTAACACCTAGATATTTTAAAGAATCAACTTGATCTTTCATCAGAGAAATAAGTGGTGAGATTACAATAGTCAGATGAGGATAAAGTAGTGCAGGTATTTGATAACATATTGATTTACCTCCTCCTGTAGACATAACACCTAAAGAATCTCTTTTTGAAAGAGCATTGTTGATTATTATCTCTTGTCCTTTTCTAAAATTATCATATCCATAAATAGTTTTTAATAGTTCTTTTGCTTTTGTTTTCATAACGTCCTTTCTATAAAAAAAGCCTTTTTTATAATAAATTTTATCATATTAAAGTTTTTTTTTATATAAATAATATTCAATTTTATTAAAAATCATAGTAGAATATACTATAAGGATAAAAAATGGAGGAAGAGATGGTTATAGTAAAATACGAAGATTTATTAAAAGAGAGAAACTACACTCTAATAGATGTAAGAACCCCAAAAGAATTTGAAGAGGAAGGGATTCCAGGAGCTATAAATATTCCTTTACTTTTAGATGAGGAAAGAGTTGAGGTTGGGACAGCATATAAACAAGTCTCTCCTGAAAAAGCAAAAGAGTTAGGAATAGAGGCTATTTCTAAAAGATTGCCAGAAATATTTAAAGAAGTACAAAAACATGCAAAAGGAAGAGTTGTGTTTTATTGTGCCCGTGGAGGAATGAGAAGTGGATCGATGTCTGCTTTATTCGCAGCACTAGGGTACACAACTTGGAAATTAGAGGGTGGATACAGAGCATATAGACAATATATATTAAAAAATATTGGAGAATATAATAAAGGTGTAAAATATTTTGTGTTGCATGGAAAGACAGGAATTGGAAAAACAAAGATATTGAAAGCTTTAGAAGAAAGAGGGTACTCTGTTTTAGATTTAGAAAAAATGGCGGATCATAAAGGATCATTTTTTGGAGGAGTTTGTGAGGAGAGAGAGCAGAGCCAAAAAAGATTTGATTCATCAGTATTCGATTTTTTATATACAAAAAATCCAGAATATGTTTTAGCTGAAAGTGAAAGTAAAAGAATAGGAAATGTATATGTGCAAGATGATATATTTGATTCTTTAGCAGAAGGAATTCATATAGCTTTAGATACTTCTATTGAACATAGATTACAAATAATAGATGAGGACTATGCCGGGGCAACATTAGAGGAGTTGCAAGAGTGTTTAGATAAAGTTGGGAGATATATACCAAAAGCTAAGTATAAAGAGTACTCAGAGATGTTATCCGAAAATAAAATAAAAGAATTGTCAGAGATTTTAATGGTTGAATATTATGATCCACTTTATCAAAAAAGTATAGAAAAATATAGTTACGATGCAGAGATATTTTATGAAACTTTAGATGAAGGTGTGGAGAAAGTGGTGAGATATCTAAATGAAAAAGGTATTTTTGGAAAAGAGATCACTGAATAAAATAGTTATTGTATTGTCATCATTCGCATTAGGAGTTTTAATATATCTATTATTTAGAAGTAGAAAATTGTTTTATTATCAATTTATTGAGATGATATATTTAGACCCATATGTAAGAGCCATTAGAAAAATTGTGTGGGTTTATAGAAAATATATACCAAATTGGGTAATATATTCACTTCCAGATGGATTGTGGTTGTTTTCGATGGGAGTTTCAATACTACATAATAGATATTATTATAAGCAAGCACAGTATATATTTAATTTAATATTTATTTCTATAGTTGGAGTAGAGATTTTTCAAGGTATTTATGGAGGACATGGAACTTTTGTAGGAACTTTCGATTTAGCAGATGTAATATGTTATATAGTAGGATATATTTTAGCAACTGTAATAGGGTATGTTTATTGGAAAGAGAAATATAAGGGAAAAGATATTGAGAATAAAAATGAAGTATTAAAAAAAGAGCGAAGAAAAATCTTATTAATTGTAATTGTATTTACAATTTTAGGATTTTTCCCGGCTCTAATTAATTGATTATCTTAAAGTGATAATATTATTTTCTAATGATTCGATAACAGCAAGGGATTCTAAGTGGATTCCTTGCTCTTTTAATATTGTACCACCTGGTTGGAATCCTTTTTCAATAACTATTCCAACACCAGCAAGATTAGCTCCAGCTTGTTCAATGATGCTTTTTAAACCAATAATAGCATTACCCATAGCTAAGAAATCATCAACAACAAGAATATTGTCTTCAGGAGACAAGAATTCTTTTGAAACTGTGATGTTATAATCAGTTTTTTTAGTGAAAGAGTGTACGTTTGCATTATAAGAATCACCCATAGTTGATGGTTTTTTCTTTTTAGCAAATACCATAGGAACTTTAAAAGCATAAGCTGCAGCTATACCAATAGCAATTCCAGAAGCTTCAATAGTAAGTATTTTATTGATATTTTTTCCTTCAAAACGTTTTTTAAACTCTTCACCTATCTCTATCATTAAAACGGGATCAATTTGGTGATTGATAAAGCTATCAACCTTTAAGATTGAGCTATCAGTCACAGACCCGTATTTTTCGATGTATTCCTCTAATAATTTCATATTTGTTCCTCCAGTGTTTCTAATATTTTTAAATCATTTTGTGTATCTATATCAAAAAACTCGAACGAGTTTTTAAAATTGCATTTTATAAATTCCTCTTTTTTTAAAATTTCTCGGCCGCCACTATCTCCTTTTAAAGATGTTAAATCTTTAAAGTAGATTTTCGGAAATAAAATAGGGGCACTTTTTTCTCCATTAATAAATGGAACTATAATTTTATTATATTTTTGAAATTCAAAAATAATTTTTAGGAGAGATTCTCTTGTTAAGAATGGCATATCTCCAGGAATAAATATAAATCCTTGAAGTGTTGCTTCAGATGTTCCCAAAACAACAGAACGACTTTGGCCAAGTTCTGGATTTTTATTTTCAATAAATTTAAATCCAAATTTTTTAGATAGATCGTAGTGGAAATTATTTTTTCCAACCAAAATTTTTTCTTTAAAATCTATTTTATTTATATTTGTTAAAGTCATTTCTAAAATTGTTTTACCATTTTTAAGTTTATAGCTTAGTTTGTCACCAAAAAATCTTTTTGAGAAACCAGAAGCTAAAACTATGGGAGTTACATTTTTAAATTTGAAAAAATTATTACTAAAAATAGAACCAAAGTAAATATTTTCAAAATTCTCGATTTTGCTAACAATATCTAAAAAACTTCCAAAAGAATCTAAAGATTCTATTTTATTAAAAAAAAGTATTTTTTCTCCTAAAGAATTATTAAAAAATATATTTGAATTAATATAACCTATATAATCATTTTTTTCAATAGTTTTATTAAAATTAAAGTATTGTTTTTGAAAAAGTTCAAATCTATGGATAGTTGTTTCGTTTTTATCTTTATGTAGAGCTGTAATATCTATTACAGCAATGGTTTTAGTAGATTTTGGATATATATTAGGTTCATCATCTCTCCAACCTTTTAAAGCTTTATTAGCACTTCCATCAGCTTCTATCAAGATATAATCGAAATATTTTCTCAACACATTTAAATCTTCAAATTGAGCACTCATAATTTTATTATTTATAATTTCTGGACAAAAGATGTGTATAAAATTATCCTGAGGAGATAAAGTTGAAATCTCCTCAGGATATATGAAAATAAAACTATTATTTTCTGTAATTTCTGGTTTAAATATTTTTGTGGTTGTAGCGATTAAGACAGTTCCATTTTTTTTAAGTGTATTAGCTAGATGAAACATGAGCGATGTTTTTCCACCAGCTCCAGTAATTGATACTATATCACCTTTTTTGATATTGAATAGTTCTGTCATAGAGCTCCTCCCATTTTAATTTTTGAAGTTATAAGTTAAATATTCCCATAAGAACTTTTTCAGATGTTACAGGTAAAGATCTTACTCTAACTTTAGTTGCGTTATAAACAGCATCTGCAATAGCAGGAGCAGGAGTATTAACAACAACCTCACCAACAGATTTTGCTCCGAAAGGTCCTGTTTTTTCATAAGAGCTTGAAATTTCTACTCTTATACTTTTACAATCAAGTCTTGATGGTATTTTATATTGCATCAGAGAGTCAGAAATAACTCTTCCTTTTTTATCATACTTTATATCTTCGAAAAGAGCAAGTCCAATTCCTTGAGATGCCCCTCCTTCAACTTGAACTTTAACTAAGTTAGGATTTATAGGAGTTCCACAATCAACAACAGAAAGGTAATCAATAACTTCAACTTCTCCAGTTAGAGTATCCACTTCAACTTCGGCAAAACCAGCGATGAAAGGCGGTGGCGAAGTTTCTCCTCCCCAAGTTCCAGTAGTTGTAATTTGATTCATTCCTTCAAACGAGATTGAACGCTGTGCAAACTCTTCTAAAGAGATAATCTTGTCTCCAACTTTTAAATCAGTTCCAAGGTACTCAATTTCATTTATGTCGGTATTGAACATTTTTGCAGCGCCTTTAAGAATCTCTTCTTTCATTTTATTAGCAGCTATAATAACAGCATTTCCTGTAACATAAGTTCCACTTGAAGCATATGCTCCTGGATCATATGGAGATAAATCTGTATCAGCTGAATGAATTGCAACTCTATCCATAGGAACATCTAAAATTTCAGCAGCCATTTGTGTAAGAACCGTATCACATCCTTGTCCCATATCAGTAACTCCAATCATCAGATTGAAATCTCCTCTATCTCCAAGTTTAATAGTTGCAGCAGCAGTATCTACTCCAGCAATTCCAGATCCTTGCATAGTAACAGCCATTCCAGCAGCTCTAACTTTATTAGGTGCTACTTCTCTAGGAATAACTCTCTCTTCCCAATTAAAGTTTTCTTTACCAATTTCGATACATTTTTTAATATCTCCACTTGTAATATATTTCCCTTCAGCAGGTTCAACTAAATTCTTCATTCTAATAACTGTAGGATCTATGTTAAGCTCATGAGCTAACTCATTGATAATAGATTCAACAGCAAATGTTCCTTGAGTAGCTCCATATCCTCTAAAAGCACCAGCATTCATAGTGTTAGAGTAAACTATATTAGCATTAAATCTCATTGGAACAGTATCATAAAGTGGGAAAGTTTTATATGATACAAGAGATGTAACCGTAGGAGCATGTTCTCCGTAAGCACCAGCATTAGAAAGAGCTTTGATATCAATAGCCTTGATATTTCCTTCTAAGTCTGCACCAATTTTTACATCCAATCTCATACCGTGTCTTGTAGTTGTACAAGTATGAGTTTCTTTTCTATTATATATAATCTTAGATGGTTTACCAGTTTTTAAAGTAACAAAAGCTGAGTAAATTTCACAAACAGCTGTTTGTTTTCCACCAAATCCACCACCTATTCTAGGTTTGATAACTCTTAATTTGCTTGAAGGCATCTCTAGTGCTCTAGCAAGATGTCTTCTTACATGGAATGGAATTTGTGTAGAACTTACTGTTGTAAGTCTTCCATTTACATCGAAGTAGCTGTATGATCTATAAGTTTCCATCATAGCATGCATCTGAGGCTGAGTGTAGTAGGTTCTTTCAAGGATGATATCACTTTGTAAAAATCCATCATCTACTCCAGGCTTTTCAGCGTAAGCTTTAGCAGCTATATTTCTTTCTCTTTCATATCCAATTTCAAAGTTAGTGTGAACCTCTTCAGGGTGAACTAAGATATGAGAATCGATAGCTTTTTCAAAATCTAAAATTGGTTCTAAAACCTCGTATTGAACTTTAATTAATTTCATAGCTTTTTCAGCAGCTCTTTCATCTTCAGCAGCTATTATAGCAACAGGGTCGCCTACATATCTAACATACTCATCAAGAATTCTTCTATCGTATGGAGATGGTTCAGGGAAGCTTTGTCCAGCTAAAGTAAATCTAGTTTTAGGTGTATCTTCATGAGTGTAAATAGCTTCAACACCAGGAACTTTTAAAGCTATCGAAACATCAATAGCTTTAATTTTTGCAAAAGCATGAGGAGATCTAAGTAGCTTTATAGTCAGAACATTGTTATTTAGAATTAGATCTTCTGTATAAGCAGGATTTCCTGTAACAACACCCATTCCATCTACTTTTCTAACAGATGTATTAACAATTTTCATTATTCATCTCCTCCATAAAGTTTTTGATAGCTCTAAGTTGAGACACATATCCACTACATCTACAAAGGTTTCCATTTAAATAGTGCATAATTTCGTCATCAGTTGGATTAGTTAACTCTTTAGTCATAGCAAGTACTGTTAAAGTAAATCCAGGAGAACAAAAACCACATTGCTCAGCACCCTCAGTTGTCATGAAAGAGGCAAATTTTTTAGCTTCTACAGGGAAATGTTCTATTGTAGAAATCTGTTTCCCCGCAGCTCTAGCAGCAAGAGTGCTACAAGAAAGTATAGGTGATCCATTTAAAAGAACTGTACAAAGTCCACAAGCTCCAGTGTCACACCCTCTTTTAACACTTAGGTATCCCTCTTTTCTTAAAACATCAAGTAGGTAGTCGTCATCTTTAATAAGAATCTCTTTTCTTCTACCATTTATAGTAGTTGTCAATAACATTAATTTAAAACCTCCTGAATTCCTTTTTTAAGTAATGCTGTTAAGAGAAGTTCTCTATATGTCTTAGAACCTCTCATATTTGAATCTAAAGGAATTTCATCTCCAATATATTTAATAGCATTAATGATGTCTTTTTCAATATTTTCACTATTGTTTAAAATATCCATAGTTTTTTGAGCTAACATAGCTTTACCAGGTCTTGAACCAACTGCAATAGTTATTTTATTCTCTGAGTAAGAGATAGCTAAGTTAACAACAGAATAATCTGTTTTACTTTTTCTAACACATTGGAAAGATGTTTTAGAGATTTTTTTAGGAATAATAATTTCAACTAAAATATCTTTTCTAATCTCTTTCTCGTTTAAAAAGTCCTCTAAAGATAAAACTCCACCATTGAATAGTTTTATTTTAGCATTTAAAGATAGTAACACAGGTATTAAATCAGAGAAACCATATTTACTAAAAACTGTTGCTCCAACAGTTATGTTACTTCTAAATTGAACACCAATAATATCTTTTAAAGCAGTTAAAAAGATATCACCAAAATATTCTTTTAAAAGTGAGTTAGTCTCAAGGTTTCTAAAAGTTGTCATAGCTCCTATAGATATAGTTTCTTCATCTTCTAAAATATAGTTTAAATTTAGATTAGATAAATCAATAGCAACATTCCAAGCAGTATTTCCCATTCTTAAATATGAAGTTCCACCAAGAATAATATTTTTTTTATTTTTTACAAGTTCTGAATATGCTTCTTCAATGGAAGATGCTAGGAAAAATTTTGAAAAAGAAAACAATTTAAAACCTCCAATTAATCTAATTTATTTATACAGCTTTTTTTGCAACTGAAATATTCTCAACTGTACTCTTTTCAGTTTCTTCACTTTCAAGAGGTAGGATAATATTTAATAAAACAGCTATTGTACCAGAAACAACAATTCCAGATCCTCCAAATATAAGTTTAATACTTTCAGGGAAAATAGTAAGAGCTTCAGGAACATTTCCAAGTCCATATCCAAGACCTAAAGAAACAGCTAAGATAACAGAATTTCTATTTTTTAATGGTTCTTTTGTGATTAAGTTTATTCCACTGATAGATATCATAGCAAATACCATAACTAAGCTTCCACCGATAACACTAGCTGGGATTATAGTAAATAAAGCTCCAATTTTTGGAATGAAAGCCCCAACAACTAAGAACATCGCACCAGTTGCAACTACGAATCTACTCATGATACCAGTCATTGCAATGATACCTGTATTTTGACTGAAAGAAGTCGTAGGTAAAACTGAGAATACAGCAGCTAAAGCACTTCCAAGTCCATCTGCAAGAATTCCACCAGATAATTCTTTATCAGTAGTTTCTCTTCCAGCTCCACCCATAGTAACTCCAGACATATCTCCAACAGTTTCAACAGCAGAAACAATAAACATTAAAATCATAGCTAATATTGCATCAAGATGGAATGCAAATCCAAACATTAAAGGTCTAGGTACTGTTAAATAGTCAGCTTGAACAAGAGGTTGTAAATCCACTTTTCCAAGAAGTAAAGCAACGATAAATCCAACAATAGTTCCAATAAAAATAGATCCAGTACTTAAAATTCCTTTTGTAAATTGTTTGAAGAATACAACAGTGATAAGAACGATAGTTCCAATTAATAGATTTTCTAAAGATCCGAAATCAGGGGCACCTACACCACCAGCAAAACTTTTTACTCCAACTGGTAAAAGAGATAATCCTATCGAAAGAACAACAACACCAGTAACGATAGGTGGGAAGAATTTTCTGACTCTTTTAATAATTAAACCTAAAAGTCCTTCAAATAATCCACCAATTAAAGCGGCTCCAAGAACTCCTTCAAAACCATATCTAGTTCCGATAGATATTGCAACAGGGACGAAAGCAAAGCTTGTTCCAACAACGATTGGTAATCTAGCACCAATAGGTCCAAGAGTGTAAGCTTGAATTAAAGTGTTTAAACCGGCAACAAACATAGAAGCCTGAATAAGAAGTGTTTTTTGTTCAGATGAAAGTCCAAGAACTCCAGCAACTATAATGATAGGTGTGATATTACTAACGAACATAGCAAGTATGTGCTGTAATCCTAAAGGTAAAGCCGTTTTTAGTTCAGGTACTCCATCTAAGTGATAAGGTGATCTGTTTTTTTCCATTTTTGATAATCCTCCTAAAATTCTTTTTTGTGAATTTTACTCAATATATAGTTGGATTAAACTATATTTATAGAAAATAAAAAAAGATTATCTTTTTTCATCTTCTACAAGTGAAAAATAGATAATCTAAAATAGTTAGATAAGAAATCTATTTAATTCACCCATAGTGGCTAATTTAAGGTTAGCCGTAGAAACTTCCGACCGTATTACGGATATATATGAGTAATTCTTTAATTTCCCTTGAGTTTATCAAGGGTATTTATTAACTTAATAATATTGCTCTTAAAGTGTAATTTTAAAATAAAATTTAATGAAAATTAGTGAATTTAAGAACGTTTATTTATGAGAGATAATACCATAAATTCATAAATAATTCAACCATTTTTTAACATATAGAGGATTCTAATTTTTTATATACAATAAACAAACTTCAAGGTTTACAAAATATTTAATATAAAAAGTTTGACAAACAAACAGTTATATAATACAATACGGTGTAAATGTTGTTATTTACGCCAACCAAAAAATTAGTCAAAAAAATGAAGACCATTCCCAGGGTCTTCTTTTTTTATATAATTTATTGTAATAAAAAAAGCCTCACTATTTAGTGAGGCTGAAATTTTTTAAATTGGCGGAAGCGTGTAGGAATCGAACCTACCAGCGATTTGACTCGCCAAGACAGTTTTGAAGACTGCTGAGTACACCAGTAGCTCACCCGCTTCCAATTTATAAAATTATTATAGCATAAAAAATTAAAAATTAAAAGGGGAAAAAGTTTTTTTAAAACCAATTTTTTCACAAAGATAGATACTGTATATATTCTCTTCAATATCATTTTCTTTAAAAAGTGAAATTATTTTATGTATATCTTCTATTTCAGCTTTAATAGAAAATCCACAACTAGACTTTAATTCTCCAGGAAGTGGAATTATTTGTACAGAAACTCCAGCTTCAAGTAAAAATTTCTCAATTTTCATAACTAAATGAGTAGAATCAAAGGTTATAATTAAAAATTTTTCAATATTCATTATGGTCTAATCACCTTTTTAGCTTTTATTTGTTGTTCTATAATATTATACATGTTAGTTACTGAACCAGTACCTAAAGATGTTTCTAAATGATAGAAATTAAGACAAGCTCCACAAGATAAAATTTCGACTCCTCTTTCCTCTAAAGTTTTTAAATCTTTTATAGTTGATTCATTTGAAGCTGTTAAAAATACACCTCTGTTATAGAAGAGAATAGCTTTAGGAAGATTTTCCATCTCTGTAAGGGTGTAGATAAATCCTTTCATAAGTGTTTCTCCTAGTGCTGAATCCCCATCTCCCATTTTGTCAGAAGCTATAACAATAACAGTATCATCATTTTCTAATTTAACAGATTCATTTACATTTAAAAGTGAAGATTTTTTTTCTATTTGGATTAAAAAGATATCGCCTTCACTTTTAGAAGAAAAAGAATATCCCATCTCTTTAGAGAATTTTTCAATATTTTCTTTAGAGATTTTATTGTCGACAGATATTTCGATAGTACCTTCTGTTATATTTTTTAAAGCGTTTTTAGTCATAATAACTGGCATAGGACAAGTTTGCCCAATTGCATTAACTTTTATCATAAAACTCCTCCTCATAATTATTTATATACGTTTAATTATACAATATTTAAAACAAAAATTATACTTTTAAATTAAGAAACTTAGTGAAATAAAATCGTTGATTTTTGATGTAAAAGATGGTACTATAAAGGCTGTTTTTAAAAGATAATATAAAAAATAAGGAGTTGAGAATGAACAAGAAATATCTATCTGTATCATCTTTAGTAATGATGATATTCTTAGGAGTATTTGGATTTGGAAATATTGCCAATAATTTTAAAGAAGTAGGAATGTCTTCCGCCACGATGTTAGTTATCGGAATTGTTTTTTACTTCTTACCACTATGTTTGATAATGGCTGAATTTGGATCTTATGCTAAAGATAGAACAAGTGGAATATACTCATGGATAGAGATTGGATTAGGAAAGAAAATGGCATATTTTGCGATATGGTCATATTTTATAGCAAATATATTTTATCTACCAACACTAGCAACAAGAGTACCTACATATTTAAGTTTTGGATTATTTGGTGATGCTAACATGTCAAATTCAGAGACAGCGTTGTTATCACTTGTAGCATTAGTTATATCATTGGTTATTGGAGTTAAATATCAGAAAGCAATAGGGGCTTTATCAAAACCAGTTGGATATATCTCTTTATTTACAGTTTTAATATTTTTATTAGCGGGAGTATATCTACATATGACAGGTGGAAGTGCGACTGAGTTAACAGTTGATATGTTTACGATAGATGTATCTTCTAAAACAGAGCTAGCAAAAGCCTTGGGGTCATTCTCTTGGATACTATTTGCATTTGGAGGAGGAGAAGTTGTAGGTCCATATGTAAATCAAGTAAAAGAACCTGAGAAAAATTTTGTAAAAGGATTATTAATAGCATCACTTTTAATAGGAGCTCTTTATGTGATTGGAATCATTTCTGTTTCAGCGTTTGGAACTCAAGAAGATTTTTCGAAAATATCTTTAATAAATGCAGTTTTAGCAGGATTTAAATTTATGGGAGATAAAATTGGACTAGGAATGTGGTTTGTTAAACTGATGGGGTTAGCATACACGTTGATAACATTGGTGGCATTGATTTTATGGAGTACATCATTAGCAGCGGGAGTATTCAGTGAGGCACCAGAAGGAACATTCCCGGATTGGTTAACTAAAAAATCTGAGAAAACAGGAATTTTAATAAACGCTTTAGTATTCCAAACAATATTAGCATTTTTATTTATAGCTTTAACGATTTTCGGAGGAGAGGCAGCAGGAGAGTTATATTATAGAGTTTATGATATGACAACAATGGCATTGATAGTTCCATACTTCTGTTTGGGAATAAGTTACATATTCTTTAGAAAGAAAGGGATTAAATCACCATTCCAAATTTCTAAAAATGATACATTATCAATATTTGCTGGAATTTCAGTATCAGCGATGACATTTATAGCATTTATTTTTGCAGGATATAATTTTACTGTTCCAGTTCTTCAACAGATGGAAAAAATTAAATTATATTATGGTGGTTTATTGATGTTTATGTTAATTGGAATATCAATTAAGTATCTAAGTGAGAAGAGTCATAAAGCAAAAGAGAATAGAAATAAGTAAAAACAGAGGGTAGTATTATACTACCCTTTGTTTTTTTAATTATAGTAAAACTCTATAATCATCTATTTTTTTAGTTATTTTATTATGATCAAATTCTTCAAGATATATTAAAGCAATTTTTCGACTACAGCCTAAAAGATCTTTAAATTGAGCAAGAGTAATTTTGTCATTGTTATTGAAAAAGAGATTTAATTGAGTTAAAGCTTCTTTATAAAAACCATTTAAAATAAAAATCTCGCCAATCTCTATTATAAAATTATTTTTTAAAAGATATATGAAAATATCTTTAAACAATTTATTCTTAAAGAGGTCATTTAATTTATTCTTGTTAATGCCATTAAATTTTTCTTTTTTTAAAATAGAATAAATTTCATCTTTCATATTTTTTTCGTCTTTAGATAATTTAACTTTAAAACTTTCCAAAGAAACGAATCCATTAACCTCTTTAAAATATTCTGGAAAAAGTTTAATTATATTTAGATTATTAAAAAAGATACTGTTAATAGTGGCTGAAGATACTCCAAGACTTAGAGGATTCTGTTTGTGGAAATTCTCTAGGTAAAGAGATATGTTTGACTTTATTTTTTCAAAATTATTTTTATGAATCAATAGATCTTCATCATGAAATAAAAGGATATCTTTTTCTTTCGAAAGATCTATCTCTTTTAAATTAAACTCTTTTTTTAGACTTTGAATTGAAACGAAAAAACCTTCATCTAAAAGATATTCAGAGAAATTGATTTTTTTATTTAAAAAATAGTTTAACTTTTTGAGATATTTTAAATTATTTTTTTTAGTTGGAACAGCATTTGGGTTTAAAATACGAATACTACCTAATAATGTAGACTGAGAAAGGCTCCTTAATATTCCAATATCGTCAAAGTCAACACAGATATACTCATCCATTATTAATTGAAAGAAAATAGAATCTGAATATTCATCTTTAAGATATTTTAGCTTACCGTAATATTCAGCAGTTCCTATATTTAATCTTATTTTTGTATTATTCTTTGGAGTTTCACCATTATATATTTTAGAGAATAAGACATCTAATATTTTTGTATAAATAATAGAACCGTTACTAAGAATCGCCCCTCTTTTAACATCTTTTGCATTTATATTACTAATATTCAGAGCACATCTTTGATGAGAGAAAACTTGTTCGACATCTTTTCCATGAACTTGAATTCCTTTAATTTTAACTTTTTGCCCTTGTGGAAAAATAGTTAAAATATCACCTTTTCGAATATTTCCAATAGAGGTCCCACTAACAATAGTTCCAATTCCTTTAGGAGAATAGATTTTATCGATATCCAATCTGAAGAAATCAGAACTCTCCGAAGTAGATTGTTTAGAGGTTTCGAATAAACTTAATTCAGATATAATTAAGTTATAAAGAGTTTTAAAGGTTTGAGAATCTTTTGAACTAACTTCAATAATTGGAAAATTATTAAAGTAACCATCTGAAAAAGTTTGAGATATTTCAGCTTTGAGTTCTGAAACTCTAGAGTCATTGACTAAATCTCTTTTTGATAAAACGATAATTCCGTGTTCAACTCCTAATAATTTTAAAATCTCTTTATGTTCAATAGTTTGTGGCATAATTCCATCATCAGCAGCAATAAGAAAAAGAACAAAATCAATTCCTTTAGCTCCAGCAACCATATTTTTTATAAATTTTTCATGTCCAGGAACGTCAATTATGCTTATAGTTTTTCCATCAGGTGTAAGGAGAGGGGCAAAACCAAGATCAATGGTCATGCCCCTTTCTTTTTCCTCTTTTGAATTATCAGTATCTATATCTGTTAACATTTTTACTAAAGTTGTTTTACCGTGATCAATATGACCAGCAGTTCCTATAACCCAGTTTCTCATAAACTTCTACTTTCTAAAAAAACTTTAAAACTATTTAAAATAATTGAGTACTCATCACTGTGAATAGTTTTTAAATCTATAATAAAGTGATCATTTTGAATTCTACCTACGATTGGTGTAGAAGCTTTTAAGAAAAACCTATTCAATTGCACAGAATCTAGAGATTTTATAAGAACACCATAACTTTCAATACTTGCATCAGGCATTGAACCTCCACCAATAATTGCAGAAGTTTTGATGATGTCGCAATCAATGTTAAGAGTTTCTAATAGACTTTTTAAAATATTGGCTCTATCTAAAACGTTTTCTAGAGGTTCTAAGATTCTATTTAAAGTAGGATTTTTTTCAACAGCCACTTTTTCATCACAATATTGTTTAAAAACAAACTCAAGAGCTGTTATAGTCATTTTACAAACTCTAAAAGCTCTTAAAAATTGATTTTTTTTAAGTCTATCGATTAAAGATTTTTTACCTATAATAACTCCACATTGAGGACCACCAAGAAGTTTGTCGCCACTAAAAGTTATTAGATCCATTCCTGATTGGATAGAATCAAAAATAGTCGGTTCTTTTTTTATTCCATATTTCGAAAAATCAACAAGTACACCACTACCTAAATCTTCCATAGAGATTATGTTTTTATCTTTTGCTAAATCAGCAATCTCTTTATTGCTAACAGATTTGGTAAATCCGGAGATATGGTAGTTCGATGTATGTACTTTCAAAAGCATAGATGTGTTTTCATTTATAGCTTTTTCATAGTCGATAAGATGAGTTCTATTTGTAGTTCCAATTTCAACTAACTTAGCGTTAGATAATTCCATAATATCTGGAATTCTAAAAGAACCACCAACTTCAACAAGTTCTCCTCTTGAAATAACAACCTCAGTGTTTTTACTAAATTCATTTAAACACAACATAACAGCAGCAGCATTGTTATTAACAACAAGAGCTGCTTCAGCTCCAGTTACCTTGGCTATAAGGTCTTCAACATGAGAATATCTGCTTCCTCTTTCACCAGTCTTTAGATCGAACTCTAAGTTACTGTATCCAGCAAGTGAATTAGCTAGATGATCAATTAGTTCTTTAGAAAATAGAGCTCTACCTAAATTTGTATGTAGAATAGTTCCAGTTCCATTTATAACTCTTTTTAAGTTGAATTCTAAATTTTTTGATAATGATTTAGTAATCTCAATCTCTATATCATCTAATGAATAGCTAGAGATAGTTTCATTTAAAATATTTTTTCTGAAAAGATTAATGCTTTCATTTACAGCATCATAAATTTCTTTATATGGTTTATCTTTAAAAAACTCTTTCTCTTTAAGTAGATCAATTATTTTATCTACTTTTGGTAGGTTTCTTAAAAGAGTTTGTTTGTTATTCATAATTTTCCCCTTATCTAACTACAATATATTTTCCAGTAAATTTATCAACAGTTCCAATTAAAGCTGATTTTATTTTTAAGTTATTTAGTTTTTGCATAACTTCTGCAGCATATTTTGAAGGAAGAGAAAATAGTAGTCCACCAGATGTTTGTGGATCTAACATAATCTCTTGTAGCCAGAATGGAACAGAGGATATATCTACTTTATTGTTTAAGTAGTTTCTATTTTTTTGTCCCATAGAGTTTATATAGAACTCTTTAGCAAAATCTTTTGCAATATCAATATATGGAATAAGTTCCTGTTCTAAAGTAAATGTTTTTTCTGATGCGACAGCCATTTCGTAAGCATGACCTAAGAATCCAAATCCTGTGATATCTGTACATGCAGAAACAGGATAGTTCTTAATGATCTCAGCAGAGTATTTATTTAAAGTAGTCATAACTTCAATCCACTCTTCTCTTACATCTTCAGATAAAGTTTCCACTTTTGTAGCTGTTGATATAATACCAGTTCCTAAAGGTTTTGTAATAATTAAAACATCCCCATCTTCAGAACCGTAGTTTTTAAAAACTTTATCTGGATGTACTAAGCCAGTTACAGATAATCCATACTTTATTTCAGGATCGTGAATAGAGTGTCCACCACTTAGAACAGCTCCTGATTCAGCTATTTTTTCTGCTCCTCCTCTTAAAATCTCACCTAAGATTTCAATATTTTCCTTTTCAGGGAAACAAACGATATTCATTGCGGTTCTAGGTTCTCCGCCCATCGCATAGACATCACTTAAAGAGTTCGCAGCAGCGATTTGCCCGAATATATACGGGTCGTCAATCATAGGAGTGAAAAAATCTAAAGTTTGTATTAAAGCTATATCATCTGTTAATTTATATATAGCAGCATCATCAGATTTTTCAAATCCTACAATAAGATTTTTATCTTCCACACTCGGAAGATTTTTTAATAAATTTGAAAGAACCTCCGGTCCTATTTTACTCGCTCAACCACCGATTGAACATCTATCTAATAAAAGTTTCATTATAACCTCCTCTATCATTAAAATGAATTTTTAAATTATACCATATTTATATGTTTAATACCATACCACCTTCTAAATTATCAACAGTAGAAACAGTGATACTAGATTTATTTAGAATTTCTAAAAGTGTCAATAAAATTAAATTTCCAGCAATAATCACATCGGCTCTGTTAGGCTCTAATCCAATTATCTTTTTTCTATCATCTAAAGTTTTACTTAAAAATAGGAAAAGATTTTCTTCTAAATCGAATTTAGTAAGAACATGGCCATTAACTTCATTTTCTATAAACTTAGGAAGCCTTTTGACAATACTGACATTTGTGGTTACTGTTCCAGCCACTCCAATGATTTTAAATGAATTTTGACTAAATTTACTCAATTCATTGAAAAACCCTTTTAAATAGTTACGAGCTGAAAGTAGTGTCTCTTCGTTATAGTTTTCACCAGCAAAGAACATCTCTGTTAATTTTACAACTCCGATTGGAAAACTTTTAACATAATCTATTCCATTGTAGTTACCAATAGTTATTTCGCTACTTCCACCACCGACATCAATAGTAGCAATTTTTTCTCTGTATATATTGCTATTCCCGTTGAAGCTTAACTTCGCTTCGATCTCGCCAGGAATAACAAGAGTATTTATATCAAATTCATTTTTGATTCCTTGAACAAACATACTTCCATTGCTAGCTTCTCTAGTAGCGGCCGTAGCAAAAGCGATAAGTTCAGTGACTCCCATAGAATCAGATTTTTCTTTGAATTTTTTAATTATTTCATAAGTTTTTTCAATAGATTCTTTAGATAATACACCAGTTTGATTTAGATTTTTTCCTAATCTAGAAACTTCTAAATCTTTAAAAATAGGAGTTATTATCTCAATTTTATTATTAGACTTCTCAACTTCAGCAATAAAAATTCTACATGAGTTAGTTCCAATATCGATAACACCTTTTAAAATCCTATTTTTGAAATGTCTATTAGCTTCTAAAATAATATCTTTTTCAACAGGTAGATTTTCAAAAACTCCATTTTTATCTATAATAAATTTAATTTTGCTATAACTATTTTTTTTGTCTTTTTTCATTACATTGATTAACATCTCTTCATCTATATAGATAGGATTTGAATCGATTCTATATAGTTTAAAAAGTTCAATGATAGAATTTATATATACATCAGTTGTAAAACCTAAAAGTTTTGATATTTGAAGTTCAAATACAATTCCTTTTGCAACCCCTTCACCATGGGACATGTGTTCATAGTCAAAAAGTGTTTCTAGTGCATGTCCATAAGTGTGGCCAAGATTTAGAAATGCTCTATCGGCTTTTTCAAATTCATCTTTTTCAACAAAATCTTTTTTAATTTTACAAGATTCATAAATCATCTCAATTAAAACTTCAGGCTTTAATTTTAGAATCTCTCGGTATGAATCTATAAGGAATTTTTGATAAGATTTATCTGTAGAAATTATGCTATGCTTTATAACTTCTCCCATTCCAGATTTAAATTGACACTGTGGAAGTGTTTTTAAAAAATCAATATCAATAATTACAGCTATTGGCTGTTTAAAAGCACCGATTAAATTTTTTCCAAGTGGATGATTAATAGCAACCTTTCCACCAATACTAGCATCAACCTGTGCCAATAAAGATGTTGGAACTTGTAAAAAATCTAGACCTCTCATAAATGTAGAGGCGATAAAACCACCTAAATCACAGATAACTCCACCACCGACACAGATGATTAAAGAGTTTCTAGAAAAATTATTTTCTATTAAAAATGAATATATCTCCATAGTGGTATCCATATTTTTATGAATCTCACCATCTTCAATTTTATATGTATAGGTTTTCTTTTTTGGTAGATTAGATAAAACTTTATGAGCATATAAATCTCCGATAGTTTTATTTGTTAAAAGTAGTATTTTGTCGTAATTTTCAGTAAACTCATTAAGTCTATTTATTGTATTTTGTCCAATAAGAATGTCGTATGAATTTATAGAGGTTTTCATAACTAAATTTTTCATAGAACTCTCCTTTTCTTTTTTGTTGTTACACTATATAAAGTATAATATTTTTATTAAAAAAAAGCAAATTTACAAAATATAAAAAGTATGGTATTTTATAGAAAAGTCAAAAAGAATCTGGAGGTTAAAAATGCAAGGATTTAAAACATTTATATTAATGCTAGTAATGACTTTCCTATTGCTATTTATAGGTGGAGCTATAGGTGGAAGAAATGGAATGACAATCGCTTTAGTTTTTGCAGGAGTAATGAATTTTGTATCATATTGGTTTAGTGATAGAATTGTTTTATCTATGTATAGAGCACAAGAGTTACCAGAGAATCATAAAGTATATTGGATAACTAAAAAATTAGCTGAAAGTGCAGGATTACCTATGCCCAAGGTCTATATGATAAACGAAAGTCAGCCGAATGCATTTGCAACAGGAAGAAATCCGCACCATGCAGCAGTTGCTGTTACAAGAGGATTGGTAGAATTGATGAATGATAATGAGCTAGCAGGAGTTATAGGTCACGAGTTAGGCCATGTATCAAATAGAGATATACTAATTCAAAGTGTAGCTGCGACATTAGCTGGAGCTATTGCTTATATGGCTAACATGGCAAAATGGGCTGCAATTTTTGGTGGTGGAAGAAGAGATGATGATGATAATCATGGTGGAATTTTTGGTCTCTTAGCGATAAGTATTTTCGCACCATTAGCAGCAATGATGATCCAGATGGCTATTTCAAGAAGTAGAGAGTATAAAGCTGATAAGTTTGGAGCAAAAGTAGCGGGACATCCAAGATATCTAGCTAATGCTTTAAGAAAGTTGGAATCATACTCAACAAGAATTCCAATGGATGCAGCACCGGCAACAGAAAATATGTTTATTGTATCACCACTAGCTGGAAATAAGATGGCTAATTTATTTAGTACGCATCCAAGTACAGCAGAAAGAATAAGAAGATTAGAAGAGATGAATTAATAAGTTTGAGCTAGATTTAAATCTGGCTCTTTTTATTTGACAACAGATGAGATATTGTTATATACTTTCAATAGTATATAAAGGCGGTGTAGAATAATGAACTGGAAGAGATTGTTAACAGAAAGTAGAGCTGAAATTAATGAATTTTTAGAAAATAGATTTGAGACATCAGATCTAAACTTTACAAATTTTTATTTATGGAGTTTTAGCGAAAATATAGAATACGCAATTCAAGATGATGTTCTTTATATAAGAGGTTATTACGAAGGAAAAGAGTATTACTTTGCACCAATTTCTAGAGAGAGAAATCAGAAAAAAATAATAGATGCAGTTAAATGGATAAAAAACCAAAATGGAAAACTAGTATTTATTCCTGAGGAGTATGCACAGTTTTTAGAAGGTGATTTTGAATTGAAAGAGGAGAGAGATTCATTTGATTATATCTATCTAAGAGAAGATTTAGCATTTTTAAAAGGAAGAAAATTTTCTTCGAAAAAAAATAAAGTAAATAAATTTATAAAAACATATGAGTATACATATGAAAAAATTTCAGATAGTAATATTGAAGAGGTTAGAGCTTTTCAACAAAAATGGAGTGAAAATAGAAAAGATGATGAGATAATTTTATCTGAAACTCTAGGAATTGAAGGAGTTTTAAATAACTATGAGAAACTGAAGTTGAGAGGTGGAGTTTTAAAGGTAGATAACAGGATTGTAGCTTATGCAATTGGTGAGAAGTTAACAGAAAATATGGGTGTCGTTCATATAGAGAAGGGAGACTTTGAATATATGGGAAGTTATCAGATGATAAATATGCTTCTTGCTAGAGAGGAGTTTCCAGATGTTGAATTTTTAAATAGAGAGGATGACTTTGGAAGCTTAGGTTTGAGAGAGGCTAAATTGTCATATCAACCGATTAAATTTTTAAAAAAATATAGTATGTAAGATAATACAAGAGCTGAGGAGGTAATTTATGTTTAACGTTATTAATAAGATAGGGAAAAGTTATGATTTAAATGTTGCTTTAACATTTGAAGGTGAAGTGGAGATTTGTGAGCATATCTCGGCAGGGAATAGGGAATTAATAAAGAAGTTGATAGATAAAAAAGAGTTTACAGGGAAAAAAGGCGAGTTATTAAAAGTAGATTTTTTAGAGGGAGAGTATCTGATTTCAATGGCTTTTCTTGGAATGGGAAAAGAGGATGAATTTAGCCTTGATATCTATAGAGAAGTGATGTTTGATTTCTTATCTAAAGAGAAAGGTTCTATTTTAATATCTTCAGATAAAACTATTCTTACAAATTATGAAATCTTAGGAGAGATAGTATCTAATGTTAACTATTCATTTGATTCGTTCAAAGAGAAGAAAGCTAAAAAATTACAAGTAGAATTATTCATCTCAGGAGAGGAAAAAAACATTTCAGAAACTGTTCTATTAGGAGAAGCTACGGATATAGCGAGAGATTTAGTTGATCAACCAGCAAATGTTATTAATCCAGTTACTTTAGCACAAAAAGTAGTTGAGTTAGGAGCTGTATACGGATTTGAAGTAGAGATCTTAGATGAAAATGATATAGAGAGATTAGATATGAATCTACTATTAGCTGTTGGAAGAGCTTCAATAACAAAACCTAGATTAATAGTGATGAGATATTTAAATGGAAAAGACAAGAATGAAAGAATAGGATTGATAGGAAAAGGGTTAACTTATGATACAGGGGGTCTTTGTATAAAACCAGCAGACTCTATGTTTGAAATGAAAAGCGATATGGCAGGAGCAGCCTCTGTTATAGGTGCTATGTGTGCTATTGCAGCAGGAAAAGTGGAGAGAGATGTTATAGCGATTGTTCCAGCTTGTGAAAATGCCATAAATGAAAATGCTTATAGACCTGGAGATATTATAAAATCAATGAATGGAAAAACAGTAGAGATTATAAATACAGATGCAGAAGGAAGATTAGCTTTAGCGGATGCAATAACTTATGCTGTAAGAAATGAAAAGGTTACTGAGATTGTAGATATAGCAACACTAACTGGAGCGATAATGGTAGCCTTAGGAAGTTTAACTACAGGAGTATTCTCAAATTGTGATGAGAAATATAATATGATAGAAAAGGCAAGTGAAATCCATGGAGAAAAAGTTTGGAGAATGCCATTATTTGAGGAGTATGCAGAACAATTAAAATCTACAGTTGCAGATGTCAAGCATACAGGTGGAAGAATGGGAGGTTCTGTAACAGCGGCTAAATTCTTAGAAGGATTTGCTGAAGGATTACCATGGATACATATGGATATAGCGGGAACTTCATTTAATAGTAGTGTTAAATGGCTTAAAAAAGGTGCAACAGGTGTAGGAGTAAAAGCTTTATATTCTTATGTAAAAAATAGATAAAAATTTTAAAAGGTGAGATAAGAAAGTTATGCTCACCTTTAATTTTATAGGTGGTGAAATTTTCATGATAGAAAATCAATTGAAAAAAATGTGGAGAGATCTTTTTTGTGATGAAATTGAATACATAAATTGGTATTTTGAGAGGATTTATAAAGAGAAAACTACAAATGTAGCCCTAGAAAATGAGATATTAGTAGGTATGTTATATCAAAACTATTATCATTTATCCATAGATAGAGATAGGTTTTTAGGACGTTATCTTGTTGGGGTTGGGGTAACGCCAGAAAAAAGAGGAGAGGGAGTTATGAAATCTCTTCTTTTAAAAACCATGAAAGAAGCTTATGAATATGGAGAAGAGTTTATATATTTGACTCCAATCGATAAAAATATCTATGAGAGATTTGGATTTGGATTTATATCAAAACTTTCGATGTATAATCTACCTTTTTTTAAACTAGAAGATATGAAAAAAGAGTTTAGAGTTCAAAAAATTTCAGAAGAGAATTATGATGAAAAACTTTTAATAGATTTAAAAGAATTTTATAGAGAGATTACAAAAGAGTTTTACATAAGTGTGGCTAGAGAGAAAGATGACTATAAAAATATTTTATCAGAGATATTTTGTGAAGAGGGAAATGTTTATCTAAGTTATGATATAAGTGGGAAAATAAATGGGTATATGAGTATACTCAGAGATGAGAGTATATTTATAAAAGAGCTTTTATTTAAAGAGAAAGCTGCGTTAGAAACACTACTATCGGTTGTTTATGGATATAAGGATTACGCAGATGAAATTAAAATCATATTACCTGAAAACACATATTTAGAAGATTACTTTAAAAGTGAAAACCAAATAAGAAAAACTTCGAAGAATAAAATTCAAGTTAGAATTTTAAGAGTTGAAAAGACTTTAAATAGGCTTTCAAAGGAGATGTTTGATGGTGAAGACTTAACTATTTATATTCAAGATAACTACATACATGAAAATACAGGGGTATATAAAGTAAGAAAAAATAATGTAGAAAAAACAGAAGGTGAATTTGATATAAGTTTAAGCATAAGAGATTTCACAGTCATGGCTTATGGATTTAGAGATTTTAACTCTTTAAAAAAAATAGAAAGTTTTTATATAAAAAATAAGGATAAAGAGGAGATGTTAAGTAGAATATTTAAGAAGAGAATAAACTATTTTAACCAAGACTTTTAATTATTTTTAAGGAGGGGCCATGGAGAGTAGGATAGACTATGTAGATAAACACCTCGGAAGTTTAGAGGATTTTGTAAGAGGGAGTTCAAAATATTATTTAGAAACTTGGAGAAGTGACAAAATAAAATTTAATTTCGCTGCATTTTTATTTGAAGCTCTGTGGTTTGCTTATAGAAAAATGTATGATTGGGCATTTGTCTTGTTGACAATAAATATTTCAATAAATCTATTGACATTTTTGGTTCTTATAAAAACTAAGTTTTACATGGGAGGAATGTTATTAACCCTTGTAATTAGAATTTTTTTAGGTTTTAAAGCAAATGATATATATTATAACAGAGCAAAAAAAATTCTTGAAAAGTGTGAGTTTGAACCCGAAGATAAAGATTGTGGGACAAGTTTATTGGGTGTTTCCTTAATAGTATTTTTAGGGATAATATTTCAAGTTTTATTGGATTTTTATTTGGGGATTACTTTATATTATCAAAGTTAAAAAGAGCTAGACAAGGTGACTAAAACTTGTCTAGCTTTATTAAATTTGAATTAAAATTATTTCTCCATATAGAAAGTGACGTTTAAACTGGCAGTAACTTCGATGTTACTTGGAACAGTTACTGGAATTGGAGCACTATCACCTTTGAATGTTCCATTGAGCATAAATGGAAGTGGTCTAGGTGAATTGAAGTTTAAATCGATATTTTTAGGAGTTATTTTTAAATTTTCTAAGTTTGCAATTAAAGAAGCTTTAGATTTTGCATCCTCATAAGCTAATTTATAAGCGTTATTTTCAAGCTCTTTTCTATCTGCAATATAAAAATTTACTTCTCCAATATTATTTACTCCGCCTTTATTTAAAGCTGTTAAAATTTCACCTGCGTTTTTCAAATCGTTGCTTGTTATTGTTATTTGATTTCTAACAAAATATTTCATATCGTTATTAGAATTGCTGTTTGTATTGTAGTCAGTTCTATAATTTAAAGTATAATTTTCGGTTTTTAGGTTACTATCTTTTAGTCCAGCTTTCTTTAGAAGCTTTATTGTGTTGTTGATGATATTTGTGTTTTCAGTTATAGCTGTTTTAGATTCTTTATCAGAAGTTTCAACGGTAGCTATAAGTGAAAATGTATCTGGTTTTCCAGAGACAGTTCCTGTTCCTGTAACGGATATTGTCGGAGTATCATTAGCAAGAACTACAGAAGATGCTAAAATGAAAATAGAAGTTACTATCTTTTTCATGATTAAAACCTCCTAGAATTTTTTTAATATTAAATTTTTTAATGATAATTTAGGAACATAATGAATATTATTTTCTAAATCTCTATGATATTTTAAATTATCTTCATTTCCTTCAGTAAGAACTACTCTATCTGTAGGTTTACCTAAAGCTACAAGAATTTGAGGAGAGTATTTCTCAAGGTCTAAATCAAGGATTTTAGGAATTTCCATCTTATTAAAAGAACCAATTAAACATCCTCCTAAATTAAGCTCAGTTGCTTTTAAGAGAATATTTTGCGAAGCGATTCCAATATCCATTCCTAAAGTAATCGGAGGTAAAGGAGAATCCTTTAAGCTACTAATAAGGATGTAGGCTTTAGGTCCCTCTTCTAAAGTAGGGCTCCAAGGGATTGCTCCTGCCCAAGCTGTATGTGGAAATATTTTGTGACATAAGCTTGCAGAGTTTACAAGAGTATATCTTAATGTTTGACTATTTCTAGCTGAGCCACCTAATCTAGCAGCATTAATCATCTTTTCTAAAGTGTCAAAATCAATCTCTGTTGAATCAAATGTTCTATAAGAACGAGTCTTTAATAGTAATTCATCTAACATAAAAAACCTCCTTAACATTTTAAATCAATACTACTTCATAAACAGTAAAAAGTCAACATCCTAAGAGGAAAAAGTAGACAATTGCTGTAAGTTATTATAAAATAGGTTATTATTTCTAAGCAAAATAGGGAGGATTGAAATTTATGAATTTTATATATGATAGAAAAAAAACTGCAGTAGTTTATAAAGATAAAGAATATTCATACTATGAACTTATTAAAATGGCTAAAATATATTCTGAGTTATTAAACATAGAAAAAGAAGATAGGGTTGTTGTGTTCATGGAGAATAGACCTGAATATATGGCTGCTGTTTTAGGTGTGTGGGATAAAAAAGGAACGTGTACAAATTTAGATGCTAGTTATAATTCAGATCAATTGGAGTATGTTTTTAATGATTCTCATCCTAAGTATATAATAACGTCTAATGAGAATATAGAGGTTGTAAATATAGCAAAGTTAAATTCAAATTCTGACATAATTATTTTAAATGTAGATGAAATTGATATAAAAAAAGAGATAAGAATGGAAAATGTAGCAATTGAGTGTCTGGAAAAAGAGGCAGTAGCGGTTATGTTATATACATCTGGAACAACAGGAAACCCTAAAGGAGTAATGTTAACATTTGATAATATAATGTCTAATGTTGAAGCAATTAAAGAGATAAAAATGGTAGGGGCAGAAGATAGATTATTAGCTTTATTACCGTTTCACCACATATTACCATTATCATTTACAGTATTGATGCCTTTGAATTTTGGATGTTTTGTTGTTATTTTAGATGAACTTTCTTCAGAAGCTATAAAAAGAAATTTACAAAAATATAAAATCACTATTGTAATAGGAGTCCCTAGAGTATGGGAGATGTTCCATAAGGGAATAATGGGTAAAATAAAAAGTAGTCCAGTTACTTATAAACTATTTAATATTTGTAAATCTTTAAATATTATTCCATTAAACAAAATAATATTTAAAAAAATTCAAGAGGCTTTCGGAGGAAATATAAACTTTTTAGTTTCAGGAGGAGCGAAGTTAGATAAGGAGATATGCGAGGACTTCAATGCCTTTGGATTTAAAATGTTAGAAGGGTATGGGTTAACAGAAACATCACCAATTATATCTTTTAATAGAAAAGATAATATTATTCCAGGAACAGTAGGAGTGCCATTACCTGGAGTAAAAGTAAAGTTAGAAACAGATGGAGAGATTGTAGTTAAGGGTAGAAACGTAATGAAGGGCTATTATAATAAACCTGAAGCGACAGCAGAAGCTATAGATGAGGATGGATGGTTCCATACAGGAGATTTAGGGCAATTTGATGGAGACCATTTAAAAATAATTGGAAGAAAAAAAGAGATGATAGTTTTATCAAATGGAAAAAATATAAATCCATCAGATGTAGAAGCTGAAATTATAAGAGAAACAGATTTGATTGAAGAGGTTGCAGTAACTGAGTACCATAAACATTTGGTAGCGATTGTATATCCTAACTTTAAAGTTTTAGAGGAGAGAGGAATAGCAAATGCAAAAGATGCTCTTAAATGGGAGGTTATTGATAAATATAATGTAACAGCTCCAGCTTACAGAAAAATATTGGATATAGTCGTAGTAAAAGAAGAACTTCCAAAAACAAAATTAGGTAAATTAAGAAGATTTATGTTAAAAGATTTAGTAGCTGGAGTGACTGCGAAAATCGAGGGATCAGAAGATGAAATTGCGCCTTCAAAAACTGTTGAGAAAAAAATATCAACTTCAAAGGAGATAAATACAGAAGAGTTTAAACAGATTTCTAAATTTATAAATACTTTGCATGATGATGCACATATAATACCAGAATCTCATTTAGAAATTGATTTAGGGTTGGATTCTTTGGATATAGTTGAGATTATAACATATATTCAGAATACATTTGGAGTAACTATAGCAGAGGAGGATTTTGCAAGAATAAAAACAGTAGAAGCGTTATGTCAGTTCGTAAGAGAGAAGGGTGGAAATTTTGAAGAGGGTGAAGTAAATTGGAAAAAGATATTTGATGAACCAGTTGAGTTAGATATGCCAACTTCAAAGGTTGTCGTACCAATTACAAATATCTTAAAACCGTTATTTACTCATTATATAAAATTAGAAAAGGATACGAGTAAACTTCAAGGTAGCTCACCAGTTATATATGTTGGAAATCATCAAAGTATGTTAGATGCATTTGCCTTTAGTCAAACTTTACCAAAGGATATTCTGAAAAATACATATTTCTTAGCAATAAATATTCATTTCGAAGGAAAAGTGAAAAAATATTTAGCGCAAAATGGAAATGTAATATTAGTTGATATGAATAAAAATCTAAAAGAAACATTGAAGATAGCAGCAAAAGTTTTAAAAGAGGGTAAAAATTTAGTTATATTCCCAGAAGGAGCAAGAACTAGAGATGGAGAGATTCAAGAATTTAAAAAGACATTTGCAATATTGTCAAAAGAGTTGAATATTCCAGTAGTTCCATTTGCAATAAAAGGGGCTTATGAGTTAATGCCGTATGGAAAGAATAAACCATCTTCAGGAAAAATGAGTGTAACAATATTAGATAAAGTATCTTCTGAAAATAAGACGGTTGAAGAGATTTTAAAACTTACAAAGCAAGAGATTATGAATAGCTTAAATTCATAATAAGAGATAAAATATAAAGCTGAGAGAAAAAAGATACTCTCAGCTTTCCTTATTTCATTGAGTTGAAATAATAACACAAGTATGTTATAATCATTCTGAGATTAAAAAAACACCTGTAATAATTGGGAGGAAAAATTGGAATTTGTAAAAAATCATAATAAAACAGCGATATTTTATGAGGGTAGAGAATATTCATATAAAGAGTTAATAGCTGGAGCAAAAGAATATGCTACTATGCTAGATTTAGAAAAAGAGGGGAAAGCCGTAGTATTTATGGAAAATAGGCCAGAATTACTATATGCTTTTTTAGGAATCTGGGATAAAAAAGGAACATGTGTGTGTTTAGATGCAGCTTCAAAAGTTTCTGAGTTTCAATACTTTATAGAGGATTGTAGGCCAAAGTACATATTTGTATCAGAGAATACTTATGAGGTTGCAAGGGAAGCAGTAGAGATTTCTGGCGTGGATACAACAATTTTAAATGTAGATAAAATTGATTTATCAAATGCAAATAAAGAGGGGATAATCTATTCTCCAGATGGGGATGCAGTTGCTTTAATCCTTTATACGTCGGGGACAACAGGAAGTCCAAAAGGAGTAATGCTAACATTTGATAATATTTTAGTAAATATAGAAGGTCTTAATAAGTATAATATGTATCAACCAACAGATAGAGTATTAGCTCTATTACCGATGCATCATATATTCCCACTTTTGGGTTCTGGAATAGTTCCATTACAACAAGGAGCAACTATAGCATTTTTAAAAGAATTATCATCACAAGCTATGGTAGATGCGTTAAAGAACTATAAAATAACTATGATGATAGGAGTTCCTAGACTTTGGGAGATGCTTCATAAAAAAATAATGGAGAAAATTAACTCAAATAAAGTTATAAAAACATTGTTTAAAGCTGCAGAGAAAGTAGATAGTAAAGATTTCAGTAAGAAATTATTTAAAAAGGTTCATGAAGGATTTGGAGGAAATATAAGATTCTTTGTATCGGGAGGATCAAAATTAAATCCAGAAGTTTCAAGAGATTTTAAAACTTTAGGAATAGATGTCTGTGAAGGATATGGACTTACAGAGACGGCACCGATGATATCATTTACTCCGATAAATCAAGTTGTACCAGGTTCAGCTGGAAAAATAATGGATGGAGTAGAAGTTAAGATAGCTGAAGATGGAGAGATTCTTTCAAGAGGAAGAAACCTAATGAAAGGATATTATAATAAACCAGAGGCAACGGCAGAAGTAATAGATACTGATGGTTGGTTCCATACAGGAGATTTAGGAGAGGTAAAAGGAGAGTATCTGTATGTAACTGGAAGAAAAAAAGAGATGATAGTTTTATCAAATGGAAAAAATATCAATCCTATTGAGATAGAACAATGGATAATGTCGAATACTGATCTAATAGAAGAGATGGTTGTAACTGAATATAACGCTTTATTAACAGCAGTTGTATATCCTAACTTTGCAAAGGTGAAGGAGCATAGAGTTACAAATATAGCTGAAACATTAAAAAATGAAGTTATTGATAAATATAATGGAACTGCACCAAATTATAAAAAGATTTTAGATTTAAAAATAGTTCAACAAGAGTTGCCGAAAACAAAAATCGGAAAAATAAGAAGATTTATGGTTACTGATTTGTTAGAGGGTAAAGTTGAAATAGAAAAAGAGGAGAATGCTCCAACATTTGAAGAATATGTTGTAATTTCAGAGTATTTAAGCAATTTAAAAAGTAAAAAAGTTACATCTAAGGCACATTTAGAATTGGATTTAGGATTGGATTCGCTAGATTTAGTTGAATTTATGGCATTTGTTCAAAGTAGTTTTGGAGTGAACTTAACAGAAGAGATTTTAACAGAAAATCCAACGGTTATAGCAATATCTGAATATTTAAAAGAAAATTCAGAAGGTTTAGAAGTAAAGGATATAGATTGGAAAACAATATTAGAGAAGGAGAGTTTAGAAGGATTCCCTAAATCTAACTGTGCCGGAAAAATAGTAAAAACAATTTTAAAACCTTTATTCTCTGGATATATTAAAATAGAAAAAGAAACAGTGGAAAACTTAGATGTAAATAAGCCGACTATCTTTATAGGAAATCATCAAAGTTTCTTAGATGGATTTATATTTAATCAAAGTGTAGATAATAAAATATTAGATAATACATATTATTTAGCGAAAGTAGCTCACTTCCAAAAAGGATTTATGAAATCTTTAGGTGAAAACTCAAATGTGATGTTAATAGATATAAATAAAAATTTAGCAGAGACACTACAAAGTGCAGCGACAGCTTTAAGAAAAGGAAAGAATATAGTTATATTCCCAGAGGGAACAAGAACTAGAGATGGAGAGATGAAGGAGTTCAAAAAGTTCTATGCAATTTTAGCTAAAGAGTTAAACGCAGATATAGTTCCGTTTGGAATTAAAGGTGCTTATGAACTGTTCCCAGCTCATAGAAAAACTCCGATGAAAGGAACTGTAAAAGTTAAATTCTTCCCGAAAGTTTTACCAGCAACTTTAACTGTTGAAGAGATTGTAGAGAAGAACTCTAATGATATAAAGAGATGGTTAGAAATAAAATAGTGAGATAAAAATAAAGGTTGCCTTTCAGGCAACCTTTTTCTTATTACTATTAAATTGATAGCATAGGTCCAAGGTGTTGACCACCTAAGATGTGGAAGTGTAAATGAAACACCTCTTGCCCACCATGAGAATTACAATTAGTAATTACTCTATACCCATCTTCAGAAATATTTAAATCTTTAGTAATATCTTTAATTGCTAAATACATAGCTGTAAGATATTCTGAATCCTCTGCTGTAATATCATTTAAAGTTGGAATCTCCTTTTTGGGAACAACTAAAATATGAATTGGTGCTGCAGGATTTATATCTTTAAAAGCAATTACTTTATCATTTTCAAAAACGATAGAAGCTGGAATCTCTCTATTTATAATTTTTGTAAATATAGTAGCCATAAGTTCACTCCTTTTTTAATTAAAGTTCTATAGCTTCGATTCTTGTTAAGTGTCTACCACCTTCGAATTCAGTTCTTAAGAATTCATCTACAATTTCAAGAGCTAAAATATCTCCAGTCATTCTAGCACCAAGAGCTAAAATATTAGCATCATTGTGCTCTCTAGTAAGTTTAGCCATAGTTGTATTTGAGCAAAGAGCCGCTCTGATTCCTTTAAATCTATTAGCTGCAATTGAAATTCCAATTCCAGTTCCACAGATAAGTATTCCAAAATCAGCTTCTTTTTCTAGAATAGAGTTAGCAACAGATTTTGCATAAGTTGGATAATCAACAGAATCAGTTGAATAACATCCTTTATCTAAAACTTCAAATCCTTTTCCTTCTAAGTGTTTCTTAACAATTTCTTTTAAAGCAAATCCACCATGATCTGCACCTAAAGCTATTTTCATTTATTTATACTCCTTAAACTCTTATAGTAATGTTTTTAGATTAGTCTTCAAATCCGTGGAAGTGAGCGTGACCGTGCTCAATCTCTTCTTCAGTAGCTTCTCTAACATCAGAAACTACAACATCGAATTTTAAGTTTTTACCTGCAAATGGGTGGTTTCCATCAGCAGTAACAATTTCATCTTCGATTTTTGTGATGATGAATGATTGCTCAGTATCGTCGTCCATATCAGCTATGAAGTCAAGCCCTTCATAAAGATCATCGAATTCAACGAACTCTGATTTTTCCATTTCAACGATTAAATCTTCGTCGTATTCTCCGTATCCTTCTTCTGGAGTTAATTCAATAGTAGTAGTATATCCTTTTTCTTTACCTTCTAAAGCTTCTTCGATAGCAGGAACAAAGTTTCCAAATCCGTGAATGTAGAAAAATGGTCCTACGTCTTGTGTATCCTCTAAAAGTTCTCCGTTGTTTTTGTCGTAAACTTTAAACTCAAGTGTTACTACTTTTCCTTCTTCTATTTTCATATAAAACACCTCACTAAAATCCCTATATATAATAGGGTTATTTGACACTTTAAAGCATAGCATAAAATAGAATAAATTTCATTAAAAATCTTAAATTATTTAAAAAATCCCATATTTTTTTTGACAATCTTACAATTTTCCTCATCCGTAAACTTTTTTAATAGATAAAATGCAACATCAATTGCTGTACTAGGTCCAGAGGAAGTAATGATATTGTCAGAGATGACTATATCTTCAGATATAGGAATAGCTCCGTATTGCTTTAGCTGTTTAAAATATCTTTCATTATCTAATAGATAAGTAGTTGCGGGAATATTTTTTAAAAAACCATGAATTGCAATAGCAAGGGAACCAGTACAGATTCCAATAACAACTTTTTTATTTAAAATAAAATGATTTAACAAGGATTTTAACTCATGAGATTGAATATCATTAAAGAATCCGGCTTTACCAAATCCGCCAGGGATAACAAGAGCATCAAATTCGTTGAGAGGTAATTCTGTAGTTCTTAAGTTAATCTCAGGTACAATTTTTAAGTTCCAAGTTGCATTAAGTTCATCATGAAGGGCACAAATCGTGGAAAAAATTTTTTTATTTCCTACAATATTATTCCAACCGAAGACATCAAGAAATGGTGCTAGTTCTAGTGTTTCAAAGCCATTTGAGACAAAAATTAAAATTTTTTTCATAAAAATTATATTTCCTTTCAAAAAATAGTTGACTTAATTTCTAAAAAGCTCTACAATATCTCGTATTTTAAAAGAAATTAATAATGTAAATTATATATTATTTTGTAACTTTTTAATATCATTTTTTAAGAACAAAATTTATTAAACAAGGAGGTAAGATGACTAAATTAAATCAATATCAAACACCTATATTCTCAACACTGAAGGACGTATATGCGAAAAGAGACATAGTTCCATTCCATGTTCCAGGGCATAAGAGAGGAAAGGGAATGGATAAAGAGTTTTACGAGTTTATGGGACCAAATCCCTTTTCAATTGATGTAACTATCTTTAAGATGGTTGATGGATTACACAATCCAAAAAGTTGTATAAAAGAAGCACAAGAATTAGCAGCTGACGCTTATGGAGTAAAGAAGACCTTCTTCGCTGTCAACGGAACATCAGGAGCAATTCAAGCTATGATAATGTCTGTTGTAAAGCCAGGAGAGAAGATATTAGTCCCGAGAAACGTTCATAAATCGGTTTCTGGAGGAATCATATTAAGTGGATCAATTCCAGTTTACATGAATCCTGAAGTGGATGATGAATTAGGAATAGCTCATGGAGTTAGACCAGAGGTTGTTGAAAATATGCTGAAACAGCATCCAGATACAAAAGCTGTTTTAATTATTAATCCAACATACTATGGAGCAGCAACTGATATTAAAAAGATTGCAGATATAGTTCATAGCTACGATATTCCTTTAATAGTTGATGAGGCTCACGGAGCTCACTTACACTTCCATGAAGAGTTACCAATATCAGCGATAGATGCAGGAGCGGATATTTGTTGTCAAAGTACACATAAAATAATTGGAGCGATGACACAAATGTCAATGTTACACGTAAACTCAACAAGAGTTGACGTTAACAGAATTCAACAAATATTAAGTTTATTACATACAACATCTCCTTCATACCCGTTAATGGCATCATTAGACTGTGCTAGAAGACAGATAGCTACTGAAGGTAGAGAGTTATTGACAAGAACATTGAAATTAGCGAGAGATTTAAGAGCTGAAATCAATAAAATACCAGGAATTTTCTCATTTGGAAAAGAAATCGTTGGAAGATATGGAATTCATGACTTTGATGATACAAAACTTTCTATATCAGCAAGAGAGTTAGGATTAACAGGATTTGAATTAGAAACTTTATTAGTTGATGATTATAATATCCAAGTTGAGTTATCAGATTTCTATAATGTTTTAGGATTAGTAACATTAGGAGATGATGAAACAAGTACTGGAAGACTTTTAGAAGCTTTAAAAGATATCAGTAAGAGATTCTTTGGAAAGGGAAAAACTATTGCAGAATCAGTTGGAAAGATGCCAGCTATTCCAGAATCAGTTTTAATTCCGAGAGAAGCATTCTACAGTGAAAACAATAGAATTAAATTCTTAGAAAGTGAAGGAAAGATTTGTGCTGAGATGGTAATGGCATATCCACCAGGAATTCCAGTAATCACTCCAGGAGAAAGAATATCAAAAGATACAATCACTTATATTCAAAATCTGAAAGCAGCAAAACTTCATGTTCAAGGAATGGAAGATCCAGAATTAGAGTTTATAAAAGTTATAGACGAAGAGGATGCAGTATACCTATATACAGAGAAAATGAAAAATAAGATGTTTGCTGTTCCAATGAACTTAGGAGCTAATAAAGCAGGAATCGAGTTTGGACCAGAAGTATTAGAAGAGCATTTCCCAGATACATTTGGAGAGATGACTTATATAGATGTAGAAAAACAAAGAGAAAACTTCAATGAGTGGTCATTAAAGTATAAAAATACTATATTAAACACTTGTGAAAAGTTAGCTACAGCAGTAAATGCAGCAGTAAGAGATGGGTATAGACCAATAACTGTTGGTGGAGATCACTCTATCGCTTTAGGATCAATATCTGGAGTTGCATTAGAAAAAGAGGTTGGAGTAGTATGGATTGATGCTCATGGAGATATGAATACAGATGAAACAACAATGTCAGGAAATATTCATGGAATGCCTCTTGCACTTTTACAAGGAGCTGGAGATAGAGATTTAGTTAACTGTTTCTATGAGGGTGCTAAAATAGAAAGCAAGAATGTTGTAATCTTAGGTGCTAGAGATCTTGATGTAAAAGAGAGAGAAGTAATTGAAGAGCTAGGAGTTAAAGTAATTCCTTACGATGAGGTTGTACATAAAGGATTAGAAAATGTTTTAGATGAAATTAGAGATTACTTAAAAATTGATAATATTCATATAAGTTTTGACGTAGATTCAGTTGATCCTGAGTTTGCACCAGGAGTAAGTACACCAGTAAGAAACGGATTTACACCTGAGGAAATGTTTAAAACATTTAGATTCTTATTTAAGAATTACTCTATCACATCGGTAGATATAGTAGAGTTTAATCCAGTAAATGACAAAAATGAAAAAACGATGAATTTTGTAAATGATTTAACGGAGTTTGTATTAAATCCAAACGTATAGTTTATAGAGGTGTGAGATGAAAAAGGCGGTATTAGCTAATTTAGAGCAGAATTATTCAACGTATAGTAAAAGTTTTAAAAAAATTGTAGATTTTATAAAACATAACCAGAGCATAGTTTCATTTATTTCTATAAATGAGTTAGCTAAGGAGACAGGAACTAGTCCGGCTACAATAACAAGATTTTCAAAAAATTTAGGATTTAAAGGGTATCCTGATTTCCAAAGAGTTTTCCAAAAGGATGTTGAAATTTCGACTTCTCAAATGAAAGAATTTAGAGAAGAGATTGATTCAATGTCAGGTGATGGAATACTTTCTGAGATCATAACTACAAACATTGAGCTTTTAGAAGAGATGGATGTTACATCTATTGAAGATCAATTAGAGTCAGCAATGGAAATGATAAAAAGTAGTAGAAAGTTATATATTTTAGGAGCTAGAGGTTCTTATGCACTAGCATATTATTTATACTTTATGTTAAAGGAATTAAGAGAAGATGTAGAGTTGATGATATCAGGAGCTTCTGATTTCACAGATAAGCTATTATACTCGAGCCCAGATGATGTGCTGTTTACAATATCATTCCACCCATATACAAACTTCACGTGTCAAGTTACTGAGTTTTTTAAAGAGCAAGGTAATAAAATAATTACTATGACGGATAAGAAGGATTCTGTGTTAGGTAATATATCTGACTTAGTAATCACAACTAAAAATGGAGGAAAAGCTTATACTTTTGTTCCAGGAATAATAATTTTAAATGCGCTACTTCTGAAGTTTGGAAAGCAAAATAAAGAGGAAAGTATTGAAAGATTAGATAAACTGAAAAAAATAACAGATAGATTTAATATCTATCAAAGATAAAAAAAAAGAGAGCGAAAGCTCTCTTTTTTATCTTTGGTATTTTAACTTTAAAAATAGATTATCTATAGTTCTAAGAAGTAATCCAATTAAAAGTAGTGGAAATAGATAGAACTTTGCTGAATAATCTACAATAGAGTTATTATTAGCTCTTTTTTTGTCTAGCATTTTATTTTTTCTTCACCCCTTTTATTTACAAAAATCATTATATACCACTTTTTCTATTTATGCAAGAAATAAAAAACAGTTGTTTTAGAAGTTGATTTATGCTAAAATAATTAATTGAAAAGTGCTTTTAAATAAGTAAGTTGATACTAAAAAAATAGAACAGAATAATGAAGGAGAAAAAAATGAGTGAAAATTTAGAAAAAAGATATGGGTTTTCTGTAGCATTTTCAATGGTTGTAGGAATTGTTATTGGAATCGGAATCTTCTTTAAAGCAGGACAGATTTTAACCGCAGCAAACATGAATCCTAAAATAGCAATAGCTGCTTGGGTTCTTGGAGGAGTAATTTCTATCTTATCAGGATTAACAGCGGCAGAAGTTGGAGCGGCAATTCCTGAAACAGGTGGAATGATAGCTTGGATAAAAAGAATTTATGGTGAAAGAATTGCATTTTTAGTTGGATGGGCTCAGTTGATAATATATTTCCCAGCTTTAATAGCTTTAATAGCATATTATTTTGCAGTTTTTACAGGAAACTTTTTAAATGTAGATCCTAGTAACACAGCATTTTTAGGAGGAACAGCTTTTGTCGCAATAACATTCTTATTTGGAATAAATATATTTACAAAAAATATAGGTGGAAAAATTCAAACAGCAGCAACAGCAGCAAAAATAATTCCATTATTATTAATAACTATTTTTGGATTCTTATCTGGAGATAACTCTTCTGGAGTATTTTACATGACAGAAGTTACAAGAGAGGCAACATCATCATCGCCGTTAGTACTTCTTGGATTATCTTTGGTTCCAATAATGTTTGCATTTGATGGTTGGATATATGTAGGAACAATTGCCGGAGATTTGAAAAATGTAAAAAAAGATCTTCCAAAAGCGATTATATTAGGATTAGGATTTATTGCTGTTTTCTATGTAGCATTGAACGTAGCACTTTTAAATGTATTTACAGCTGAAGAGATTGTAAAGCAAGGTATGTTTGGAGTTGCAACAAAGTTATTTGGACCTATGGGAGCAAAATTCATATTCTTAGGAATTATGATTTCAGCTTTTGGAGGATTAAATGGAATGACTTTAGCTTCAACAAGAATTCCTTATACTTTAGCAATAGAAGGACATCTTCCAAAAAAAGAGTTCTTCTCTAAGATAGATGAAAAATATAAGCAACCAGTTAACTCGTCGATTGTTATGTATGTATTGGGAATATTTTTCTTAATTGCGATGTTAGCAACTGGAAATCCAGATATTTTTGGAGATGTTCCTGTAGCATTGTTCTGGTTATTCTATTGTCTAGTATTTTTAGGGTTATTTATCTTAAGAAAAAAAGAACCAAATTTAGAAAGACCATACAAGGTTCCTTTCTACCCAGTGGTACCAATATTAGCCTTAATTGGAGGAGCTTCTATATTTATATATGCAGCAATATCTAATCCAGCATATATGGCTATATCAGTGGCTTTAACACTAACAGGATTATTTGTTTATAGAGATAATAAATAAAAAAAGGTTGCATAGCAACCTTTTTTTATTTCTCAGCCTTAGCTTTTTTAATCTCTTCTATTAAATATGTTGCAGTTTTAGCTAGATCAGTAACTAATCCTAAATCAGCACTTCCAAAAATAGGTGCTGCCTTATCTTTATTTATCGCAATAATATATTCAGATTCTTCCATTCCCGCTAAATGTTGAATAGCTCCAGAGATTCCAAATGCAAAGTAAACATCAGGTCTTACAGTTTTTCCTGTTTGCCCTACTTGTCTATCATGGTTAACTATTCCTGCATCAACAAGAGCTCTAGAAGCCGCAGCCACTCCTCCAAGTTCATTAGCTAAAAGTTCTAAATTATCAAATCCATTAGCTGCTCCTCTACCACCTGCAACTAAAATTTTAGCTTCTGTTATATCAACTTTAGCTTTAGCTTCTTTTATTATATTTAAAACTTTAACCTTCATTTTTGAATGATTAAAGTCAACTTTAAAATTAGTTATAACCCCTTCTCTATTTAAGTCTTTTGATAATCTAGTCATAACACCTGGTCTAACAGTTGACATCTGTGGTCTGTGATCAGGGCATATGATTGTTGCCATTAGATTTCCACCAAAAGCTGGTCTAGTCATAAGTAGTTCTCTATTCTCACCTATTTCTAGCATTGTACAGTCAGCTGTAAGTCCAGTTTCTACTCTTGACGAGATTCTAGGTCCAAGGTCTCTTCCTAAAGTTGTTGCACCGATTAAAACGATTTCAGGTTTTACAGTATCTATAATTTTTGAAAACGCTTGAGTATAAGCTTCAGTATCGTAGATATCTAGTTCTTTAGAATCTACAATAATAACTTCATCAGCACCATAGGCGATAAGCTCTTTAGATAGATTTTCAATATTATATCCTAAAAGTACTGCAGTAACTTTCTCATTTAAAGATTCTGCTAACTCTTTTCCTTTTCCAATTAGTTCTAAACCAACATTTTGTAATACTCCCTCTCTTTGCTCAGCAAAAACAAGGATTCCTTTATATTCATTTAAATTCATGCTATTCTCCTTTTTTAAAGTTTTAGATTATAAATTTTTCCTTTAGCTTTTCAACAATAATTTTTGCAGCTTCTTGAGGGTCAACTTCATGAAGTTGTCCAGCAGCCTTAACTCCCTTAGTAAATGATTTTTTTACTTTTGTTGGCGAACCTTTTAATCCTAATTTCTCCTCTACAACATCAGATAATCTATCTACACCCCAGATTTCAACCTCTTTATTAAAAGCTTCAACAATATTTTTAACATTCATATATCTAGGTTTATTTGCTTCAGCTAAAACTGTCATTAGACATGGAGATTCTACTCCAAGTAGCATATATCCTTCCTCTGTAGCTCTTTTAACTGTAAAACTATTTTTTCCATCAAATTCGATATCTTTTACATAAGTGATTTGAGGAATATCTAAAAATTCAGCAATTTGTGGACCAACTTGTGCAGTATCTCCATCAATAGCTTGTCTTCCTGCGATAATAAGGTCATATTCTAACTCTTTAAGAGCAGAAGAGATTGCATGTGATGTAGCTAGTGTATCTGCTCCTGCAAACTTTCTATCAGTTAAAAGAATGGCTCTATCAACTCCCATAGCGATGGCTTCTCTAAGAGCTGCATCGGCTTGAAGAGGTCCCATAGTGATAGCTGTGATATGAGCCCCAAACTTATCTTTTAATTTTAATGCTTCCTCTAAACCACCTTTATCGTCTGGATTTATAATACTAGGGACACCATCTCTAATAAGAGTTCCTTTTATTGGATCTAATTTAATCTCTGTAGTATCAGGTACTTGTTTTATACATACAACTATTTTCATTCTCTTTAATCCTCCCAATTTACTTTAGTAATGAACCAGCAATAACCATTCTTTGAACTTCAGATGTTCCTTCGTATATTTCTGTGATTTTAGCATCTCTCATCATTCTTTCAACAGGATATTCTCTAGTGTATCCGTATCCACCATGAAGTTGAACAGCTTTTGTTGTAACTTCCATAGCTGTTTCAGCGGCAAATAGCTTTGCAGTAGCTGCATCAACAGAGTAATTTTCTTTTCTAGATTTTTTCCAAGCAGCTTTATACACAAGAAGTTTTGAAGCTTCAACTTTCGCATACATATCAGCTATTTGGAATTGTGTATTTTGGAACTGTCCTAATGCTCTTCCGAATTGTTTTCTTTCTTTTACATATTTTATAGTT
Organism: Cetobacterium sp. ZWU0022; assembly: GCF_000800875.1. Classification (NCBI taxonomy): domain Bacteria; kingdom Fusobacteriati; phylum Fusobacteriota; class Fusobacteriia; order Fusobacteriales; family Fusobacteriaceae; genus Cetobacterium; species Cetobacterium sp. ZWU0022. The sequence continues at coordinate 109,827 of NZ_JRJZ01000041.1, read as the reverse complement.
TCATCTAAAGCTCCACCGGCGATTCCAAGAGCTTGTGCAGCAATTCCAATTCTACCACCATCAAGAGTCATCATAGCTATTTTAAATCCTTTACCAATTGCACCAAGAAGATTATCTTTTGGAATTCTGCAATTCTCAAATATTAGCTCACAAGTAGCTGAACCTTTGATTCCAAGTTTTTTCTCTTTTTTTCCGATAGAGAAACCAGTAGTATCAGCTTCAACAATAAAAGCTGAGATACCTTTTAAACCTAGAGATTTATCTGTCATAGCAAAGATTATATATACATGAGCATATCCAGCGTTAGTTATGAATATTTTAGAGCCATTTAAAACCCATTCGTTAGTGCTCTCATCAAAAATAGCTGTAGTTTGTTGTCCAGCAGCATCAGTTCCAGCGTTTGGTTCAGTTAAACCAAAGGCTCCAATCCATTCTCCAGAAGCCATCTTAGGAAGATATTTTTGTTTTTGATCTTCAGTTCCAAACTCTAAGATAGGAGCAACACCTAAAGATGTATGAGCTGAAAGGATAACACCAGTAGTACCACAAACTTTTGAAAGCTCTTCAACAGCCATAGTATACATGATTTGGTCTCCACCAGCACCGCCATATTGAGTAGGGATAACAATTCCCATAAGTCCAGTATCACACATTTTTTTTACAGTTTCTTCGGGGAATCTTTCCTCTTCATCAATTTCAGCAGCAAGAGGTTTTGCCTCGTTTTCAGCAAAAGCTGTGATCATCTGCTTAAAAAGTTCTTGTGATTTAGTCAAAGTAAAATCCATTTATTTCCTCCTAATATATTTTATTGAATATTTTTAACGATTATAGCTGTTCCCATTCCTCCACCGATACAAAGACTAGCAAGACCATATTCAGAATTTTTCTTTTTCATCTCATGTATCAAAGTTGTTAAAATTCTAGCTCCACTAGCTCCAACAGGATGCCCCAAGGCGATAGCTCCACCGTTTATATTTGTTTTATCTTTAAACCACTCTGGGTCAACAGAATAAATTTCAGAAAGCTCTTTAATTACTCCGAGAGCCTGAGCAGCAAAAGCCTCATTAAGTTCAAGTAGATCCATATCTTTTAAATTTAAATTTGTTTTTTGTAGAACATTTTGTATAGCTGGAACAGGTCCAAGTCCCATAAATAGAGGATCTACTCCTCCTTGTCCAACACCTATTATTTGAACTAGAGGTGTAAGATTGTATTTTTTTATGGCCGATTCAGAAGCTAGTAAAAGAAGTGCAGAACCATCATTTAAGCCAGATGAATTTCCAGCAGTGACAGAGCCCTCCTTTTTAAAAGCAGGTCTAAGCTGTAAAAGTTTTTCTAAAGATGTATTTTTATTTGGATACTCATCTGTATCTATACTAACAGTTCCTTTTCGATCAGTTATTACTATTGGAACAATTTCATCTTTAAATCTACCACTTTGAACTGCAGCGATTGCTTTTTCCTGTGAAGATATAGCAAAAGAATCTTGTTCTTCACGAGAGATAGAATATTTTTCAACAATGTTTTCTGCGGTTATTCCCATATGGACTCCATGAAAGGCGTCTGTTAAAGCATCTAAAATCATGTGATCCTTAGCAAGAGTATCTCCCATTTTAACTCCAGTTCTAAGGTTACTGTTCATAAGAAGAGGAGCTCCAGACATTGATTCTGTACCGCCAGCTAAAATAAGATTAGCCTCTCCAGATTTAATAATTTGATAAGCAGACATGACGGCTTTCATACCACTACCACAAATCTGGTTTAAAGAATATGCTGGAACAGTATGTGGAACTCCACCTTTGATAGAGGCCTGTCTTGCAATTCCTTGTCCTTGTCCAGCGGATAAAACGTTTCCGATGATAACTTCATCTAAAAAGTTTGGATCTAACTTAGTTTCTTCAAAAATATTTTTGATAACTGTTCCAGCAAGATCGCTTGGAGATACCTTGCTTAAAGAACCTAGAAACGAACCGATAGGGGTTCGTTTGGCACTAACAATATAAATTTTTTCCATTTCAATCCTCCCAATAAAGCAGTTTAAATCTCCATAGTTTTTAAATTATCATCTATTACCAATTCAGCCTCAGTAAAATTTTTTATATCTTCAATTGAAGAATATGGACTAATCTCTTTTAGAATAATTCTATTCTCTTGAACTTCCATTACTCCTTTTTCAGTGACAATAAGATTTACTTGATTAGCTGCTGTAAGTGGAAGAGTACAGTTCTTTAATATTTTAGGAGCTCCTTTAGCAGTATGTTCCATAGCGATGATAACTTTTTTAGCACCAACAACAAGATCCATAGCTCCCCCCATTCCAGGAACCATTTTCCCAGGGACCATCCAGTTAGCTAAATTCCCATTTTGATCAACTTGTAAAGCTCCTAGAACTGTAGCGTCGACATGTCCACCACGGATAATTCCAAAGGACATAAAACTATCAAAGAAACACCCACCATCAGCAATAGTGACAAGAGAACCTCCAGCATTTGAGATTCTAGAATCAGCATTGTCATCACAAGGCGTTGGTCCCATTCCAATTAAACCATTTTCAGATTGAAGTGCAACATATATCGAATTTGGAATATAGTTGGCAACTTCAGTTGGAAGTCCAATTCCTAAATTTACAACGTCGCCATCATTAAATTCTTTAGCGACTCTTTTGGCGATTATTTCTCGTATTTTTTCTTTTGTAAGTTCCATCTATTTCCCTCCTTTAACAACATAGTCAACAAATATTCCAGGAATAACAATTTCATTAGGTTCTAGAGATCCTTCTATAATTTCATCAGCTTCAACAATGACAATATCAGCAGCTGTAGCCATAATTGTATTAAAATTTCTAGTTGAACCAAAGAAAGAGATGTTTCCGAAGGAGTCTACTTTGGTACCGTAAATAAGAGCGACATCGGCTTTCAATGGTTTTTCAAGTAGATATTTCTTATTGTCTACTTCGATAATATCCTTTCCCTCTTGAACAATAGTTCCAACACCAGTAGGAGTAAGAACTCCTCCTAACCCAGCACCTGCAGCTCGAATTCTTTCAGCAAGAGTTCCTTGAGGAACAAGTTCTACTTCTAGTTCACCACTATTCATCTGTTTTCCTGTTTCAGGATTAGTACCAATGTGTGAAACAATAGCTTTTTTAACTCTTTTATTGACAATTAGTTTACCTCTTTCAAAATCAGGAAAACTTGTATCGTTTGCAATAATAGTTAAATCTTTAGTGCCATTCTCTAATAGCTTTTCAATAATCTCTTTGGGAGAACCACATTTTAAAAATCCTCCAATCATAAGAGATGAATCGTTTTTTATAAGTGAAGCTGCAAAATCAATAGAGACCAATTTTTTCATAACTCACTCCTTTTTTAAGTTAGCAAGTACATACTTGCGTATTTTCAGTATGAATATATACCTCACATAAAAAGGAAATGTCAATAGTTAAAAGAAAAATATTTTTTTCGAACATAAAAAGTATATTATAAACATTCTTGTGGTGGGAGTTTTTAAAAAATGAAAATATTTTTTTATTTTTTTTTAAAAGAATTGACAAAGAGGTCAAGAATAAGGTATATAATTGGGATAGTGGAAAATACTGGAGAAATCAGGAGGCATTGATGAAAACACGGGATAGAATTTTAGAGTGCGCACAAAAGCTTTTTTCAGAAGAGGGATTTGAAAAGGTATCAACAAAGCGAATAGCAAAAGAAGCTGAATGTAATGAAGTTACAATTTTTAGATTGTTTGGAACAAAGAATAATATTTTAGAGGAAATTATAAATAAATTTGTTGAAGAGAGCAAGATAATAAAATCTTTACATGAGAGTTTGACGGGAAACTTAGAGCAAGATATTGCAAAAAGTATTTTATTATATCAAAGTTTTTTACAGCAACATGAAATAATTTTTAGATTACAATTGAAACTATCGGATAGTGAAAATCAAAAGTTTATAAGAACGATTGATTTTAGAAATTATTTAGTAGATCATTTTATTGGAGTTTTTTATGAGAATAAAATTCAATATGCTCCAGAAATTTTTGTAAATGATATGTTGAGTAGTATTATGGGTGGATTTCTTTTAAAAATATTAACTCAAGGAAATTTCACTGGAGATAGGGATGGATATTTTTTAGAAGAGAAGATAAAATTTTATCAAAACTCGCTTAATAGATATAAAAAATTGGATTAAAAAAGAGAGAATACCAAGAGGTTTCTCTCTTTTTCTTTTTAATATTTATAGAATCCTTCACCAGATTTTCTACCAAGCTTTCCAGCACGAACCATTTTCTTTAGAAGAGGATGAGCTCTATATTTAGTATCACCAAATTCAGAACTTAAAACATCCATAATAGCTAAAACAACATCTAAACCAACTAAATCTGCAAGAGCAAGTGGTCCGATAGGATGATTAGCACCATATTTCATGGCATTATCTATATCTTCTATAGTTGCAATTCCATCAGCCAAAATACCGATAGCCTCATTAATCATAGGGATTAAAATTCTATTTACAATAAATCCAGGTGCTTCTTCACATAAAACGGGTTCTTTTCCTAATTCTTTTGAAAGAGAAAAAATAGTTTCATAAACTTCAGAACTTGTCGTGTATCCTTTGATGATTTCAACAAGTTTCATGACAGGAGCAGGATTAAAGAAATGCATTCCGATAACTCTTTCAGGATGCTTTGTAGATGTCGCTATCTCTGTGATTGAAAGAGAGGATGTATTTGTAGCAAAGATAGCTTTCTTTGAACAGATCAAATCTAATTTAGAAAAAAGTTCTTTTTTTAGAGAGATTTTTTCAGATATAGCCTCGATAACTAAGTCAGCCTCTTTTGCATCCTCTAAGTTTAAAGTAGTTTCAATTTTGCTTAAAATACTAATTTTAGTGTCTTCTGTAATTTTCTCTTTTTCTACAAGCTTACTTAAAGATTTCGTTATACTTTTTTTAGAGTTCAAAAGAGCATTTTCAGAGATATCAGTGATTAAAACATCATGCCCTCCTGTTGCAAAAACTTGAGCAATACCAGTAGACATAACTCCAGCACCAATAATAAATACTTTCATATCATTTCCTCCTAGAATTTTATTTGTTAGTAAAATTTGGTTTTCTTTTTTCTAAAAATGCAGCCATTCCCTCTTTTTGATCATCGGTAGAGAAGCAAAGTCCAAAAAGACTACTTTCGATAAACATAGATGTTGCTTCATCAACTTGGATTCCTTTATTTATAGCTTCTTTTGAATATTGAACAGCTAACTTAGCATTAGAGCTTATTTTTTTCGCCATTTCAAAAGCTGAATCCATAAGTTTGTCGTGTTCAATTACTTTATTGACTAATCCAATTTTTTCCGCTTCATAAGCATCGATTATAGATCCAGTGTAAATAAGTTCTTTTGCTTTTGCTAATCCGACAAGTCTAGGTAATCTTTGTGTTCCACCAGAACCTGGAGTTATACCTAGCGCAACCTCTGGTTGGCCAAGTTTAGCTTTGTCAGAAGCCAAACGAATATCACAAGCCATTGCAAGTTCACAACCACCGCCAAGAGCAAATCCGTTTATAACTCCAATAACAACTTTATTGATATTTTCAACTGCGTTGAATGCATTAGTACCTAAAATACCAAACTCTTTGGCTGCTTTTGTAGTTAAATCTTTCATAAAAGATATATCCGCTCCAGCAACAAAAGATCTTCCTTCACCAGTTAAAAGAATAACATCAATATCACTATTTTTTTCAAGCTCTAAAAAACACTCATAAATCTCTTTGTATGTTTTTTCATTTAAGGCATTTAAAGATTCTGGTCTGTTTATTTTCACAACACAGATCTTTTCATAAAACTGAATTATAATATTCTCAAATACCATTTTTTCCTCCTTATTTTCGAAATCGTAATTAAAAAATATTTAACGGTCCCTTATTACCTCGAAATAATTAAATTTGTCAAATTTTTTTTAAATTCAAAAATATTTTTTTAACTCAAAAGTGTCTGTAATATGTAGTTTTAGAACTGAAATGAGACTTTAAAATATTTTTTTTGAAAAAATGACTATTGACTTAGGAAAAAAGGTGGGGTATATATAGCTAATGACAAAACTAAAGTAAGCACTCACTTACATCCTACTTGAAATTTTATGAGAAAATAAACATTTTAGGAGGAAGATATGGGAACGGTAACGGCGATAATAAAGCTCAGTCCAGTTTTAGTTTTAGCAGGACTGATGATGAGTGGGTATGATGCATTATTAGCAGCACCTTTAGCAACAGTTTATGCGGCATTGGTAGCAGGTTTAGTAGCAAAGAAGAAAATAAATGAGATTATCGATGCGTGTATAAAAAATGCAAGAGAGATGCAAATAGCCTTTTTTATCCTAATGATGGCATATGCAATGGCCGAAGCTTTTATGGCTACGGGGGTTGGAGCTTCTATTATAAATATAGCTTTAGGATTTGGATTGACAGCAAGAACAGTAGCAGTAGTTGGAATAATCGTAACATCAATTCTATCAATTGCGACTGGAACAAGCTGGGGAACATTTGCAGCATGTGCACCAATATTTTTATGGCTGAATCATATAGTTGGAGGAGATATGTATTTAACTTTAGCAGCTATTGCTGGAGGAGCATGTTTTGGTGACAACATAGGTCTTATTTCAGATACAACAATCGTAAGTTCAGGAATTCAAAGAGTTGAAGTTGTAAAAAGAATAAGACATCAAGGAGTATGGTCGGCACTTGTATTGGTTTGTGCAGTAATAACTTTCTATGTAGTTAGTGTTGCTATGGGATTACCAACTGAGGTTGGAAGTCCAGTTGAAGCTATAAATCAAATACCTGAATCAGCATGGGCCGCTCTAGCAGAGAAAAGAGAGAGTGCAGTTGCATTACTTAACCAAGTTAAAAGTGGAGTGCCTTATTATATGGTTATTCCTCTAATATTAGTTTTAATTTCAGCTTTTAAAGGAGTAAATACTTTATTATGCTTATTCCTTGGTATATTTGCATCGTTTATATGTGGTATGTTTGCAGGAACTGTAGAGAGTCCAGGAGCTTTTTTAGACTTAATTTATACTGGTTTTGAAGGAGCGGGATCTTGGGTAATTGTAATGATGATGTGGGTTGCAGCGTTTGGTGGAATAATGAAAATTATGGATGCGTTTAGACCAATATCAACTTTGATTAAAAAGATTTCTGGAAATGTTAGACAACTTATGTTCTATAATGGAGTTTTATCAGTTTTAGGAAATGCAGCATTGGCTGATGAGATGGCGCAGATAGTTACAATAGGTCCAATTATAAAAGAGCTTGTGGAGAAAAATGTTAAGGGAAGTCCTGAAGCAATCGAAACTTTGAGATTAAGAAATGCTACTTTTAGTGATGCACTAGGAGTTTTTGGATCTCAGTTAATTCCATGGCACGTTTATATAGGATTCTATTTAGGAATTGCAAACGCAGTTTATCCATTGGCATCGTTCACAGCAATGAGTATTATAAAATTTAATTTTATGGCTTATATAGCTGTGGGAAGTATCTTGATACTGACTTTAACAGGGTTAGATAGACTTATTCCACGATTTGCACTTCCAGCAGAACCAGAAGTGAGTTTGATGGGTGAAAATGAAGAGATTGATATGATGGTAGAAACAGAGGAGTTAGTATAATAAAAAAAGAGTAAAGGAGATAGGAGTTATGACAAAATCGATGATAAGACTAAGAATGAGTACAGCAGACGCTCATTATGGTGGGAATTTAGTAGACGGAGCAAGAATTTTACAGTTGTTTGGAGATGTAGCAACAGAGCTATTGATAAAACATGATGGGGATGAGGGTTTATTTAAGGCTTATAGTGAGGTAGAGTTTATGGCTCCTGTTTATGCTGGAGATTATTTAGAGGTTGTTGGAGAGATTACAAAAATTGGAAATACATCTAGAGTTATGTGCTTTGAAGCAAGAAAGGTAATAGTTCCAAGAGTTGATATATGTGATTCAGCAGCAGATTTTTTAGAAGAACCTATTGTAGTATGTAAAGCAGTTGGGACATGTGTAGTTCCAAAAGCTGTTCAAAGAAAGGGGTAATTATGGAGAAATTAATAATAACAGCCGCAATTTGTGGAGCTGAGGTTACAAAGGATCATAATCCAGCTGTTCCATACACAGTAGAAGAGATAGCTAGAGAAGCTTATAGTGCATATAGTGCGGGGGCGAGTGTTATTCATCTTCACGTTAGAGAGGATGATGGAACTCCAACTCAGAGAAAAGAGCGATATGATGAGTGTATAAAAGCCATCAGAGAAAAGTGTCCAGATGTAATTATTCAACCATCGACAGGAGGGTCAGTGGGGATGACTTCAGAGGAGAGATTGGAGCCAGTTTATCTAAATCCTGAGATGGCAACATTAGATTGTGGTACTTTAAATTTTGGTGGAGATGAAATTTTCGTAAACACTGAGAATATGATAAAAGAGTTTGGAAAAAAGATGATAGATTTGGGTGTTAAGCCAGAGGTTGAAGTTTTTGATAAGTCGATGATAGATATGGCAGTTAGATTATCTAAAAAGGGGTTTATTAAAGAACCGGTTCACTTTAGTTTTGTAATGGGAGTAAATGGTGGAATCTCAGGAGAGTTAAGAGATTTTATCTTTTTAAAAGAAAGCATTCCATGTGGATCTACATATTCGGTTGCAGGTATAGGAAAATTTGAATTCACTCTTGCGGCGGCTTCTATAATTTCAGGAGGTCACGTAAGAGTTGGATTTGAAGACAATATATATATAAGTAAGGGAGTTTTAGCAAAGAGTAATGGAGAGTTGGTTGAAAAGGTTGTGAGAATTGCAAAAGAGTTTGGAAGAGAGATAGCAAATCCAACTGAAGCAAGAAAAATATTAGGTTTAAACTAGGAGGATATTATTATGAAAAAAGGATGTAAATTTGGAACACACAGAGTAATAGAACCAGTTGGATCACTGCCACAAGGAGCTTTAAAAATTTGTAATAGCATGGATATTATGTCTAATGAAGTTTTAATTAACGTTCAAACTTTAAATATAGATTCAGCTAGTTTTACACAAATAAAAGAAGCTTGTAATAGAGATGAAAAAAAGATGGCTGAAATGATAGAAAACATAGTTGCAGAAAGAGGAAAAATGCAAAACCCTGTAACGGGATCTGGTGGAATGTTAATAGGAACAATTGAAAAGGTTGGAGAGGATTTCCCAGATAAAAATCTAAAAGTTGGAGATAAAATTGCGACATTGGTTTCATTATCATTGACACCTTTAAAAATAGAGGAAATAAAGAATGTAAATATATCAAATGATCAAGTTGATGTAGATGCAAAAGCAGTACTTTTTGAAAGTGGAATATATGCAGTGTTACCAGAGGATATTCCAGAGAAGTTAGCACTTGCAGCTTTAGACGTAGCTGGTGCACCAGCTCAAGTTGAAAAACTAGTAAAGGAAGGCGATACAGTTTGTATAATAGGAGGAGGAGGTAAATCTGGAATCCTTTGTTGTTATCAAGCTATGAAAAATGTAGGGAAAGATGGAAAAGTTATAGTATTTGAATATTCTGAAAGTAACGCTGCAAGAATAAGAGATTTAGGATTAGCTCATGTTGTATTAGTGGGAGATGCAACAAAGCCAGTGGAGATATATAACAAAATAAATGAGATTACAAATGGGGAACTTTGTGATGTTGTTATAAATAATGTGAATGTTCCAGGGACAGAGATGTCATCAATTCTTATAGCAAAAGATGATGGGGTTGTATATTTCTTCTCAATGGCAACTTCATTTACAAAAGCAGCATTAGGAGCAGAAGGAGTGGGGAAAGATGTATCTATGATTGTTGGAAATGGATACACGAAAGGTCATGCTAATTTGACATTAGAAATCATAAGAGAATCAAAGGCGATTAAAGAACTATTTGAAAAATTATATGTTTAGTCAATGTTAAAAAATAAAAAGGGTTAAATAGAAAATTTGGAGGAGTCTAGTATGATGAATTTGAGAGAGAGATTTAATGTAGCTGATGAGCAGTGGAATGATTGGAAGTGGCAGATAAGAAACAGAATTGAAAACATGGAACAGTTAGAAACTATGATGACTTTGACTGATGAGGAAAAAGAGGGAATAGAAAAGTCGTTAGAAACAATAAGAATGGGAATTACACCATATTATTTAAGCACTATGGATTTGAACGACCCAAAGTGCCCTGTGAGAATGCAAGCTGTTCCTTCAATAAATGAACTACATAGATCAGAAGCGGATCAATTAGATCCTTTGCATGAAGATGGAGATTCACCAGTTCCAGGATTAACTCATAGATATCCAGATAGAGTGTTATTACTAGTTACAGATATGTGTGCAATGTATTGTAGACACTGTACAAGAAGAAGATTTGCTGGTCAAACAGATCAAGCTGTTCCTATGGAAAGAATTGAAAAGGCGATAGAATATATTAGAAATACTCCACAAGTTAGAGATGTATTGCTTTCGGGAGGAGATGCTTTACTTTTATCGGATGAAAAATTAGAGCACATTATAAGTAAACTTAGAGCTATTCCACATGTAGAAATCATTAGAATAGGATCAAGAACTCCTGTTGTTATGCCACAAAGAATTACACCTGAGCTTTGTGATATGTTAAAAAAATATCATCCAATCTGGTTAAATACTCATTTTAATCATTCAAAAGAGATTACACCTGAAGCGAAAAAAGCTTGTGAGATGCTTGCTAATGCGGGAGTTCCATTAGGAAACCAATCAGTGTTACTAAAAGGAGTAAATGACTGCGTTCATGTTATGAAAGAGCTAGTTCATAACTTAGTAAAGATGAGAGTTAGACCGTACTATATATATCAATGTGATTTATCAATGGGAATTGAGCACTTTAGAACTCCAGTTTCAAAAGGAATTGAAATAATAGAGGGATTAAGAGGACATACATCAGGATATGCTGTTCCAACATTTGTTGTGGATGCTCCAGGAGGAGGAGGGAAAACTCCAGTTATGCCAAATTACATAATTTCGCAATCACCAGATAAAGTTATATTAAGAAACTTTGAAGGAGTAATAACAACATATACTCAACCGACAAACTATGTGAATACATGTGAATGTGAAGTTTGTAAAGGAGAGGTTAAGAGAAAACAAGTTGGAGTAGCAGGACTTATGAGCGGATGTGAGGAAACATTAGAGCCAAGACAACTTGATAGAAAACAAAGAAACGCTCATTAAAAATATAGAAGATTCATTTAAAGGAGGAAAATCATGCCCTTTATAAAAGATATAAAAAAATATAGAAGTGTAGCAACGATTGGACTGGAAAAAAATGTGGGGAAAACAGAAACTATGAATTATATCTTAAAGAGATTTAATACTGAAAGGGTTTTAGCGGGGGTTACATCTATAGGTATAGATGGAGAGACAGTGGATATAGTTACAGCTACATCAAAGCCAGAGATAACAATATATGAGGGCATGGTTTTCGTAACAAGTGAAAAACACTATTGTAAAAAAAGATTTGAAGCAGAGATTTTAAATGTGAGTGAGAAATCGACAGCTTTAGGAAGAGTTGTAACTGCACGAGCACTTGGAGAAGGCAAGGTTTTACTCTCTGGACCCTCGAGCAGTTCTTGGATAAAAGAGATAATAGATGAGATGTTGGAAAAAGGTATGGATTGTGTTTTAGTAGATGGGGCCCTGTCACGAATGAGTGTGGGGTCTCCTATTATTACAGAGGGGATAGTTTTATCTACAGGAGCTTCAGTTTCAATAAATGCAAAAGAGGTTGTAAAGAAAACTAAACATGTTATAAATCTTTTGAAACTAGAAAGAGTTGATTGGGTAAATCGAGATGAAATTTTAAGATTGAAGGATGGAATATACAAAATAGTTTTAAATGGAGAGATTATAAACAAACTTCCAATAAGATCAATTCTAAATTTTTCAGAATTAGAGGAAAATATATTTGAGGAACCATGTACTCTTTACATAACAGGAGTTTTAACTGAAAGGTTCGTAGAGAATATGATAAAACAGAGCTTTATAGAAAATGTTGAAATTTTAGTTAAAGATTTTACAAAAATATTTTTATCACCAGATGTTCTAAATAGATTTATTCGACGAGGTGGAAAATTGAAAGTTCTTTTAAATACAGAGTTAGTTGCGATTACTGTAAATCCAGTATCTCCAACGGGATATGTTTTAGATTGGAAGGAGCTTGTAGAAGATATTAAGCAATTTACAGATGTTCCAGTTGTAAATCTAAGGGAGGAGGGATATGAAATTTGAAAAAGTAAACTTTGATTATATTTTAGAAAAATTAGATATTAGTAGTAAGCTTGGAAAAAAAAGAGTAAAAGAGATTCAGTTTTCAAATGATCCTCTCTTATTGGAGAAAGAGTTTTATAATTTAGAGATTGTAATAGATCTATTAGAAAAAAATCAGAAGATATACTCTGTAATGAAAAGGAAACTATCTAATCTAAAGGATATAAGCAGTATAGTTGAAAGAGTTACAAATGGATATGTATTAGATGATGTTGAACTTTTTGAGATTAAGATTTTTTCCATGATTTCCCAAGAAATCTACGAATTGTTAAAAGAAAATTATAAAGATCTAGCTCCACAAAACTTAGAAAAAGTTATAGATATTTTGGATCCAGATAAAATCAGAATCGCTAGTTTTCATATTTATAGCTCATATTCTATTGAATTGAGGGAGATAAGAGAGAAAATAAAGGAAACAAAAGATGAAAGTTTATATGATAAAGAGATAGAGTTGGAAGATGATGTAAGAAAGGTTATTAGTAAAAAGTTATTAAACTATAACCAAGTTTTAAAAAGTTCAATAAAAAGATTAGGGTATCTAGATTTTGTTCTTGCAAAAGCTTATGAGGCAAAAAGATTGAATCTGGTAAAGCCAACTTTTGGCAATAAAACAAAAATTAAAGGGATGTTTAACCCAAAAGTTTTAAAATCGTTAGAAGATAAAGAGAGAGTTTATCAAAAGATAGATATATCTTTAGGAGAGAGAGTTACTGTTATAACAGGAGCTAATATGTCGGGGAAAACCTTGACCTTGAAAACCTTGGGATTAATTCAAGTGATGGCTCAAACAGGATTCTTTGTTTCAGCAGAGTCAGCAGAACTTCAACTACTAGATGATATCTATTTATCTATCGGAGATTCACAATCTTTAGAAGAGGGATTGTCATCTTTTGCAGCTGAGATGTTAGAGATTGACAATATAGTAAAAAAAATAAAAAAAGGTGTAAGACCCTTAGTTCTTATTGATGAGTTAGCTAGAACTACAAATCCAGAAGAGGGACGAGCACTTCTAAAATCTGTTGTAAAAATTTTGGATAGATATTCTATTGAAGCTATTATAACAACGCACTATGATGATATTGGAAAGGATGTCACAAAACTTAGGGTTGTAGGAATAAAAAAAGATGTGCTTGAAGAAAATATAGACTATAAAAATATAGAGAATTTTATAGATTACTCTTTAGTAGAGGTTGACGATGGGGATGTTCCAGAAGAAGCTCTCACAATAGCTAAATTACTTAAGATAGATGATGAAATTATACAAAACGCATATGAGTATTTATAGGGAGGAAAATTCATGTTTAAAAGTAAATTGGGTTTAGATTTTAATAAAGTTCAGAAAGCTAGAGGACTTGCAAAAGATATAGCTATGGATGTTCAAAAGTTTGTGGATTCATATACAACAGTAGCAGTTGAAAGAACTATATGTAGACTTCTAGGAATAGACGGAGTTGATATAGATGAAGTTCCTCTACCGAATATAGTTGTGGATCATCTAAAAGATAAAGGAGTTTTGTCTGAGGGAGTTATGTATTTTATAGGAAATGCTATTTTAGAAACTGAATTGTCTCCGCAAGAGATAGCGGAAAAAGTGAGTGCAGGAGAGTTAGATTTAACAAAACTAAATCAACATTCGAAAGATGAAGTAGAAAAAGCTATTGAACCACTTGTGAACTCTTCGGTAGATAGAATAAAATCTAATAAAGAGAAAAGAGATGAATATTTAACTAGAATAGGAGAGGGTCCAAAGCCTTACCTTTATGTAATAGTAGCAACTGGAAATATATATGAAGATGTAATACAAGCTCAAGCTGCAGCAAGACAGGGAGCTGATATAATCGCAGTTATAAGAACAACAGGACAAAGTTTGTTGGATTATGTGCCGTATGGAGCTACGACAGAGGGATTCGGTGGAACTTTTGCAACTCAGGAAAATTTTAGAATTATGAGAAAAGCTTTAGATGAGGTTGGGGAAGAGGTTGGAAGATATATAAGACTTTGTAACTACTGTTCAGGATTGTGTATGCCAGAGATAGCTGCAATGGGAGCGTTAGAAAGATTGGATGTAATGTTAAACGATGCTCTTTATGGAATTCTGTTTAGGGATATAAATATGCAAAGAACACTTGTAGATCAATTTTTCTCAAGAGTTATAAATGGCTTTGCAGGGGTTATAATAAATACTGGAGAGGATAATTACTTAACAACGGCGGATGCAGTAGAAAATGCTCATACAGTTTTAGCTTCAGATTTAATAAATGAACAGCTTGCTTTTATGGCTGGATTGCCAGAGGAGCAGATGGGACTTGGACACGCCTTTGAGATTGACCCTGAATTAGAAAATGGATTCCTTTTAGAGTTATCTCAAGCTCAGATGACAAGAGAGATTTTCCCAAATGCACCATTAAAATATATGCCGCCTACAAAATTTATGACTGGAAATGTTTTTAAAGGTCATATTCAAGATGCTCTATTTAATCAAGTTGCAATAATGACAGGTCAAGGATTACAACTTTTAGGAATGATGACAGAAGCGATACACACACCGTTTATGTCTGATAGATATTTAGCAATAGAGAACGCAAGATATATATTTAATAATATGAGAGATTTTGGAGCTGAGATAGAGTTTAAAACTGATGGAATAATTCAAAAAAGAGCTCAATCTGTACTAGAGGAATCAGTGCAACTTTTAGAAAAAATGGTTCATGATGGATTATTTAATTCTTTAGAAAAGGGAACGTTTGCAGATATAAAAAGAAGTAGAACAGGAGGAAAAGGGTTAGCTGGTGTTGTTGGAAAAGGAGCTAACTATATTAATCTATTTATTCCAAAAATGTTGGGAGAGGTGAAATAATGAGCGGTGGATTATATTCAATGGAAGAGAGAAGTTTTGATACAACACTGGATTTGAAAGCTGTAAAACCATATGGAGATACAATGAACGATGGTAAAACACACCTTTCATTTACATTACCAGTTCCTGCAGGAGCGGAGGGAGTTGAGGCAGCAAAACAGTTGATGAAGAAGATGGGATTTTTGAATCCACAGGTTTCATACTTTAAAGAGTTAACAGAGGGATTTACATTTTTTAACTGTTATGGAAGTTGTACTCATACCGTAGATTATGAGTCAATATACGTTCCAAAGGTTGAGTCGACAACTTGGTCGATGGAAGCAACAGATAAATTTGTAAAAGAGAATATAGGTAGAAAGATTGTAGTTTTAGGAGCAAGTACAGGAACGGATGCACATACAGTTGGAATAGATGCAATTATGAATATGAAAGGGTATGCAGGGCACTATGGATTAGAAAGATATGAGATGATAGAAGCTTTAAATATGGGAAGCCAAGTCCTGAATGAAGATTTTATAGCAAAAGCTATTGAGATAAAAGCCGATGTACTTTTAGTTTCACAAACTGTAACTCAAAAAGATGTTCACATAAAAAATTTGGTAGAACTTATAGAGATGATAGAAGCTGAAGGACTTAGAGATAGAATGTTAGTTATATGTGGTGGAGCTAGAATAACACATGAATTGGCAAAAGAGTTAGGGTATGATGCTGGATTTGGAGCGGGAACTTATGCTGATGATGTAGCTTCGTATGCTGTTCAAGAGTTAGTTAAAAGAGAGATAAAATAAAAATATTATGATAGAATACATAGTAGATGTTTTTACTCATGAAGGAAAAGGTGGGAATAAAGCTGGTGTAATTATATTAACTAAAGATTTATCTCAAGAAAAATGTCAAGAGATAGCTGCCAAACTTCATTTTTCAGAGACAGTTTTTATAAAAAAGATGAGTGACAAAATCTTTGAGTTAAAATTTTATACACCAGAGTGCAGAATAGAGTTTTGTGGTCATGCTTCTTTAGCAGCATTTTATATTTTAAAAAAAAATAAAATTATTGAAGATGGAGAGTATATAGAAAGATTAGATTTTAAAGATTTAAATGTTATCGTGCAAAAAGATAAAATATTTTTGGAACAGGATGATTTTAAAATAGATTATAATTTAGATTCAAAAGAGGTTTTAGATTCACTAGATATAGATAAAGATTTTCTATACGAGGATCTTAAACCAGTTATAGGTTATACAGGATTGAGAGATATTCTTATTTCTGTTAAAAGCAGAGAATTGCTAAATGGCTTGAACTTAGATTATAATAAGATAAAAGAGATATCTAAAAAATATGATGTAATAGGGTATCATATATATACTTTTGATAACAACAAAATATATTGTAGGAATTTTGCTCCACTTTATGGAATAAATGAAGAAGCTGCAACTGGAAGTTCAAATGGAGCTCTCTTTGCCTATTTAAATACCTTTGATAGGTTTAGAAATGAGTGTGTAGAATTTTTTCAAGGGGAAAATTATGGTGAAATTTCTAAAATAATAGTTAAATTTATTAAAGATAAAATATATGTTGGAAGTGAATTTAAAAGAGTTGAATAGATATCTATTCAACTCTTTTTAAGTTTAGCTATTTGATTTTTTCAAAATATTTTCCATAATAACAGCACATGAAGCATCTCCTAAAATGTTTGTAGATGTTCTCATCATATCCATAATTCTATCTATTCCAAAAACTAATGGAAGAGCAACAACAGGTATTCCAGCAGTGGCTAAAACAGCCACAACAAGTAGAGAGGGACCCGGAACTCCAGCAGTTCCAACTGCTCCAAGAACAGATGTTAAAACAATTCCAACATATTGAGCTGGTCCGAGCTCAATATTAAACATTTGAGCAAAGAACATAGCTAGAAGTCCATAAAGCATAGAGTTTCCATTCATATTAACAGTAGCCCCAAGAGGTAGAACAAATGAAGCCGTAGAGTTTTTAACTCCAAGTTGTTTACAACAATCTGTATTTACAGGTAGAGTAGCCATAGAAGAAGCAGTAGAGAAAGCTAAAATCTGGGCTGGTGTTGTTTTTTTAATGAACTCTATTGGAGATACTCCACCAAGTATTTTAACAAGCATAGGCAACATTACAAAATGTATAATACTCAGAGCTAGTGAGAACACTAAGAATAGTTTTGTGACAAGTAAGATAATCTCTATTCCGAACAAAGCTATTGAGTTAGCCATCAATCCAAAAACTCCTATGGGAGCAACTAAAAGAATTTTTTCCACCATTTTTATTAAAGTTTCATTTATTGTTTCTAAAATATCAATTATTGGTTTTTGTTTTTCGTCAGAAAGTTTAGATAAACATATTCCAAAGAAAAGAGAGAAGAATATAACTTGAAGAATATTTCCCTCAATCAATGATTTAAATGGATTATCTGGAATCATACTTAAAATTGTACTCCAGAAACCAGGGCTTGAAGTTGAAGCTGCAAAAGCACCATCTTTTGCTAGCAGTGATGTTGGAACGACTATTCCAACTCCTGGATTAAATATATAACCAGCTCCTATTCCAATAGCAACCGCAATACATGATGTGACAAGATAGTAACTTAAAGTTAAGAAACCGACTTTTCCTGCTGATTTTGTTTTTCCTAGAGATATAGCTCCAAGGATGATATTGAAAAATACTAATGGAACTATTAACATTGTAATTAGTTTTAAAAAAAGATCTCCTAAAGGTGCAAAGATGATTGCTTTTTCCTGTAAGAAAATTCCTGATACTATACCTAATACCATAGAAATGATTATTGTTGTACTACTACTAAGTTTTTTCATAAAATTTAATCTCCTATTTATATTATTCTTGTTAATTTTATCACAACAAATATAAAAAGTAAAATTTTATTTTCAACTTTCATGAAAAAACTTTTTCAAATATTAAAATTCAATTATTCTTGTTGAAACTTTTTTAACAAAATCCATTTCGTGACTGACAATAACCATTGTAATATCGCTACTATTTTTTAAATCTTCTATAACTTTAAGAACTTCACTTGTCATAAAAGGATCAAGAGCTGATGTAGGCTCATCAAAAAGTAAAACATCTGGCTCTTTAGCAAGTGCTCTAGCAATAGCGACTCTTTGTTGCTGTCCTCCAGAAAGATACTTAGGATACGAATCTTTTTTATCTTCTAACCCAACCTTCTGTAAAAGAGAGATAGCACGCTCTTTAGCGATGGTTTTATCTAGTTTATCAACTAAAACTAAAGGTTCTACTATATTTTGTAGAACAGTTTTATTTTGAAAAAGATTGAAGTTTTGAAAAACCATTCCCATTTTTTTTCTATTGCAGATAATCTCACCTGAATCAAACTCTTCGAGTCCGATTACGCATCTTAAAAAAGTTGATTTTCCTCTTCCAGAAGGACCAATAATAGAGATGATTTCACCTTTTTCAATCTCTAGATTTAAATTTTTAAAAACAACGCTATTTCCAAAATTTTTATTTAAATTTTTTACTTTAATACCCATTATACATTCACCTTTTTTTCAATATTTTTTAATATAAATATAATAACTGTCGAAAGAATTAAATAAATTCCAGCACAAAGGATAAAAGGCGTTATACTGAATTCTCTAGTTACAATCTCTTTCGAGTTTCTCAAAATCTCTGCCATACCGATAGCTGATATCAAAGATGTATCTTTAACAAGAGAGATAGCTTCGTTTGAAAGCGCGGGAATAGCTGTAACTAAACTTTGAGGAAGAATTACTTTGAACATTGTTTGCCAATAGTTATAACCTAAAACTTTAGCAGCTTCATACTGTCCCTTATCTATTCCGAGAATACTTCCTCTAAAAATTTCACATGTATAAGCTGAGTAGTTAATTATAAAAGTTAACAATGCAGCTGTAAATGGCTCCAGAGTTACTCCAACTACTGGTAGACCGTAGTAGACAAAGAAAAGTTGAAGTAAAAGAGGTGTTCCTCTAAAAATCCAAGTATATATTTGAATACTATTATTTAAGATTTTAGATTTAGAAACTCTTCCAAGTGATAGTAAAATACCAAAAGGTAGTGCAAAAATCAGTGTAAAAAAGTAAAGTTTTAATGTAAGGTTTAAACCTTTTAGTATATAGATTAAGTTATTTTCCATTATTTATCTCCAAACCATTTTGTATATATCGCTTTAAATGTTCCGTCAGCTCTCATATCATTTAAAGTTTTGTCAATTTCATTTTTCAAAGAGACATCCTCTTTTCTAAGTCCAACTCCCATTTTTTCTTTGGCTATTGGTTCACTTAAAACACTAAATCCATCTTTTTTAGCAATATAGTATCTTCCAACAACAGCATCCATAATTACGGCATCTGATCTCCCCGCTTCTAAATCTAAAAGAGACTCAACATTTGTAGAGTATTTTTTGATCTCTTTAACATCCTTTGAATATTTTGAAGCTTCAAAAGCGAAATATGATGTACTACCCATTTGAACTCCAATATTTTTAGATTTTAAATCATCTAAAGTTTTGATAGAGTCATTTTTTACGATAACGATTTGATCATCATCAAAGTATGGCTCAGAGAAAAGAATCTGCTTTTCTCTAGCAGGTGTTATTGTCATCCCATTCCAAACTAAATCGATTTTTTTACTTTTCAAATCAAAGACAATTCCATCCCATTCACTTGGTTTAAACGTAGCTTTAACTCCCATTCTTTTAGCTACTTCGTTAGCTAAATCGATATCAAAACCAATGATATTTCCATTCTCATCTTTAAATCCCATAGGTGCGAAGGTATCATCAAGTCCAATGATAATCTCTCCTTTTTTCAAAATATTTTCTAAAGAGTTTTCTTTAGAAAAAGTCGTAGTAAAGATAGTAAGTGTTAAAAATAAAAGTTTAAATAGTTTTTTCATGATATTAACCTCCGTATAAATTTATAAAAACAAAAAAGCCACCTAGACGTATCTAGATGGCTTCAAGAAAATATGTTTACTTTCTTCGTTATACACACACCATAGATACAGACTCAAGTCAAAACAACAAGAGTCTGTATCTACGAAAATTCATAGTAACAAACTCTAATATCTATGATGATGATGTAATGTGTTTAAATTAACGAACAGTTGTGACATATTTTCCTCCTAAGTTTTTTTATTCATTAATCATAGTATTAAAATGTTTAAAAGTCAAGAATTTTTTTCTTAATGAAAATTAAAACTTATTTTTAGAGGAAGAGTTATTTAGATTTAGTAAAAGATTTTAGGATTTATTATTTTTTTTATTAGAGGAGGTTTTTATGCTAAAAAGATTGGTTTTTCTTTCAGTTTTAATCTCTATTTTAGTTGGATGTTCTGCTTCTTATAATACACCTTATGTTCGAAGAAATGCAGTAGGTGGAGCTGCTGTTGGAGCTATTGCTGGACAGCTTATAGGTAGAGATACAACGAGTACATTAATAGGAGCCGGAATAGGAGCTCTAGCAGGATCGGCAATAGGTCATGAAAGACAAAAGAACTATTATAGAAGAAGATACAACTATTAATATTCTAGGAGGAAGTCTATGAAAAAAATATTTTTGTTTTTGTTCTCACTAACACTATCTCTAAGTGCATTTGCAAGTGGTGATAATTACAATTTTCCAACTTTAAAGCAAAAGATGGAGAGTAATGGATATAAATTAGAGTATGCAACTGAAAAAGTAGGATTTAATTTTAAGAAAGCGAATGCTCATACTGAAGTTGTAGAGTATAAAAGTTATGCTGAATTAAATACAGCGATAGCTAATTCTATAAATCTTTTGGAAGAGAAGGGATTCAATTTAGTTCCGGCAGAATGCGATTTTGGAAATGGAATTTTAGTTTTTGCAAATCCTTCGATTAAAGATTATGCATTTGTTTTATCAGCAAACTATAAAAATAATATAATGCTAAATACAGGTGGATCACCTAAAGAGTTAGAGTTCTCATTTAAAACTTTAGAAGAAACTTTAAGACCGACAAAAAAATAGAAAAAAGGCCGTCAAATATTTAAATTTGATGGCCTTTTTTATTTTGAAATTTTACAAATGAGAAACCAGATATTTTTTTAGCAGCATACATTGCTTTATCGGCTTTATCAAATGCTACACTAAAATTTTCATCTATAGCTTTTTCATAATATCCGATACTGAAACTAATATTATACTGTTTTAAAATTTCTGAATTCTGTCCATTAGCAACAATATTATTTAATTTTTTCAAAATGAATTTATTTGAACAATGAATATAAAATTCATCTCCAGAAATTCTAAAGATCTCTCTTTTTTCAAATGTATCTAACAAAAGTTTAGCAACTTCAATTAATATTAAATCACCAATTTGGTGACCAAAAGTATCATTAGCAGATTTGAAATTATCTAAATCGATGACGATAAAAATATTGTGGTCATTTTTATGTGGAGACTTCATTATCTTATCAAAAATAAATCTATTTTGTAATCCTGTTAGTTGATCGTGTTTTAGTTTTGTTGCAGTTTTACGTTGAGATATTATTTTAAATGAAAGGTAACCGCACGTAAGAATTATTACAAAAAAAATAAGGAATTCGTTTTTTTGTTTTTTATTATAAGAGTAAAGAAGCATCCGTCGATCTTTTTCAATAGTTTCTTTAATTTTTATTCTGCTTTCCTCATCAATGACATCAAGAGCTTTATTCAGGATATTTAATAAAATTTTATTATCTTTTTTAACAATAAAATTTAAAGGAATATCTTTAATTTTTTTTTCACGATATTCATCAAGATAATCGTTATCGTATCCTAAAAATGGAGTAATAATATAACGAACATCACCTTTGAGAAAGGATTTTTGAAGCTCTTCACTTGATGAAAATATTTTTATTTCATTTGATGAAAAATAAGTTTCTCCTACTTTTTGTGAAAAGGCTTTATTAATAACTCCAATAGATGTGGTTTTCTTTTTATGGTTATTTAATAAAAAAACAGGAATATAATCTATTTTATTTGAAATAAGAAACTCAGATAAAAAATCATGTTCTTCAGAAGAAGTTAGAAAATCGTAATTTTTATTAGTTAGATTTTTAAGTGCACTTGATTTAGAATCTCTACTTGAAATAACTATTGGAGTTTCAATAATTTTAGAGATAAGTGATATATATTCGGGAAGTATTCCAATGTATTTTTTGTGAGATTTAATATATCTACTTAGTGTTGTATTAGACTCTAGAAAAACAGAGAGTTCTTTTTTATTTTTTAACCATTCGTACTCTTCTGAAGTTAAACTTTTTTTGAAATTTTCTTGCTGATAATAAAGTGTCAAATTTAAAAGATGCTCAGTAATCATATCGCCATATTTTTCATCTAGTAGTTTATTAATCTTTGGAATTAAATCTTTATGAATCTTGTTTACTCCTATACTAACAGGACCTAAATAAGATACAAAAAGTTTGTTTTTAGATCGGAGTGATGTAAACTCAGAATTTAGATAGTAATCATCTCGGTATTTAGTTGTGTTGTTAACAAGAACTATTTTTGCAGTTATGTTATTTTTATCTAAAAAATATCGTAGTTTATCAAGTGATTCTTTATCGTCTCGATAAGAGTAGATTATTTTATTGTTTAAGTCATTAATTGATTTAAGAGGTTTTGTATCTGAAGTTATGTATAGATTCTCGTTAAATATTGGTCTAGAGAGAAAAATATTTTGACTAGGTTTATTGACTAAACCTAAAGCATCTATTTTTCCGGTATCAAGATTTTGATAAGATTTTTTCCACTCACCTTTGATAAAAACAGGTTTAAGTTTTAATTCTTTTTCAAAAATCTCTATGATGATATCGTTTATTGATGTTCCGTCTATTTTTTTATTTGTATCTGGATAATCTTGAATACCAAGATTAAAAGTATTACCAAAACAAATATTAGAGAAGATTATTAAAAAAAATAGATAGAATTTAAAATTAGATTTCAAGTTAAATTCCTCCATAAATATTAGATTCTATAAGCTTTATATTTTATCATTCATTCAAAGTTAAGTCAAGGATAAAAATATTGTTGACAAAGCTCTCTAATTGGTATAGAATGATATCACAAAGCCTGAGTGACGGAATTGGTAGACGTAGCGGACTCAAAATCCGCCGGTGCTAACACCTTGGGGGTTCGAGTCCCCCCTCAGGCACCATTTATTTTAAATCATATATATTTTTAATTTATTTAGAGATTTATTTAAATAAGTTAAAAAGATATATGATTTTTTTATTTATCTATATTTTTATATAAAAAAAAGCTCTTTTTTACAAGAGCTTTTTTCATATTTGTTTGATTGTTGGAAAAAGTTAAAAAATTTCTTACTTCTTGAATTATAATTCAAAAAACTTAATAAGTCAAGAAAAAATTTGAATCTATATTCAAATTTTATTTTTTAGCTTCATGGAATAGTTCACTTAAAGTCACAATGTTTTGTAATTCACTAGGAATTATAATTTTTGTAGCTTGTCCATTTGCAACCTTTTCAAAAGCCTCCATTCCTTTAAGAGTTAGAACGCTCTTATCAGGCGCAGCTTCTTTTATAAGTCTGATAGCTTCAGCTTGAGCTTTTTGAATACTTAAAATAGCTTCGGCCTCTCCTTCGGCCTCTCTAATGGCAGCTTCTTTTTTAGCTTCGGCTCTTAAAATAGCAGCCTCTTTTTCTCCTTCAGCAACAAGGATAGCCGCAGTTTTTTGTCCTTCCGCTCTAAGAATAGACTCTCTTCTTTCTCTTTCAGCTTTCATCTGCTTTTCCATAGCGTCTTGAATCTCTGCTGGAGGAATGATGTTTTTAAGTTCAACTCTATTGATTTTGATTCCCCAAGGATCAGTAGCCTCATCTAAAATAGCTCTCATTTTAGTATTGATAGTATCTCTAGATGTAAGAGTAGCATCTAATTCCATCTCTCCAATAATATTTCTAAGAGTTGTTGCAGTAAGATTCTCAATAGCATTCAGTGGATTTTCAACACCATAAGTATATAACTTAGGATCAGTTATTTGGAAGTATACAACAGAATCTATTTGCATAGTTACATTATCCTTTGTTATAACGGGCTGTGGCGGAAAGTCGATAACTTGCTCTTTCAAAGATACTCTTTTAGCAACTCTATCAATAAATGGTATTAATACATTAAGACCAACATCCCAAGTGTTTAGGTAAGCTCCAAGTCTTTCAATAACGAAAGCTTGAGATTGAGCAACAATTCTAACATGTGTTCCAATTAAAAATATTGCAATAAAAATCAAGATAAATAAAAATAGCATAAAACCCTCCCTAAAATCTATATTTTTTTAATTAAAAATAGTTTGTTTCCGACAATTTTTTGAACAAAGACTTTATCACCAATTTTAAAATTCTCAGAAGAAATAGCTTCCCAAATTTTCCCGTCTAGATACACAGTATAAATTTGTTGATTTCCTTTTAAAGTAATCTCTTCGATAGTTACTTCTTTTTCTGTGATACGGTTTAATTCTTTTGAATTGGTTTTGAAATATTTTAAAGCAATTTTCCTAACCAAGATTAAAGAAAGAAGTGATGTACCCACAAAAATGTAAAATTGATGCTCTAAAGCCAAATTATGAAATGGCATTGTTAAAAAAGCTCCAAGAGCAAACCAGATAGAAATAAGTCCAAAAGTTAAAAGTTCAACTCCTAAAAGTACTAAACCTGCAATAAACCAGATTAACATAGCGGCTCCTTTCTTAAAAAAAATTAAAAATGTTGTTAAGTAGAGTATACTCTTTAAAGTCAAGATTGTCAAAATAGAAAAGATAATCTTATAATTTTAACGCGTTATTTACTTAGAATAAAGCCAGTTTTAACTTTGGTATTATATAATAAGAGAAAACAATAAAAAGTACAGCAAGAGGGGAACTATGTTTAGTGTAAAGAAAAGTTTAATAGGAATATTAGCAATGGTAGGAGCGACAATGTTAAATGCTCAAGATGAATATAAGGTTGCATTTGTATCAGATGTACATTTTCATGATGTATATGGAGATTTTAAAGGGGATTTTAAAGGGTTGAAGAGTGAGGTAACAGGGAAATATGCAACAATAAGAACAATGGATTCTCAAATGAATTCGACAAGATTATTTAACGAAAACTATTTTGCATTTATAGCTGTTTTAGATGACTTGGTAAAAAAGGATATAAAATATATTGTTCTTCCAGGAGATTTTAGTGATGATGGACAAGAGGTTCATATAGAAGGATTGAAAAAGATTATGGATAACTATACTAAAAAACATGGGATAAAGTTTTATATAACGTTTGGAAACCATGACCCTGTTATGCCAATGACAGTTGATAAAGGAAAGATGGATTATCTTGGAGAGAATGGAAAAGAGCAGCCTATTTTCAGTAAAAATTCAAAGATAAAAGAAAAAGATGGAATGAATCCGGTTATATTCTCAGAAGTTGTTAAAGAGCAAGGGTATGAGGATATAATGAAACAGATAAATAGTTTTGGATTAGTTCCTGAGAAAAGTGATATCTACTGGGAGACTCCGTTTTCAAAATACAGTTATGAGCAGTATAGCTTTGAAAAAGCTTTAGAGGATAGCTCTTCTAAAAATAGAAAATATGAAATCTCTTATGAGGGCTCTGGAGATAAACTAGGAAATGAAAAATTTGAAATTGTTGATGGAAGCTACTTAGTTGAACCGACAAAAGGGTTGTGGCTACTTGCAATAGATTCGAATGTATATGTACCGACAGAGGATGGAAAAGGATTTACTTCAGCTTCGAATGCTGGATATAATAGAGTTTTAACACATAAAAAACATCTTATAAATTGGGTTGAAAAAGTTGCTAAAACAGCTGAGGAAAAAGGAAAAACTTTAGTTACATTTAGTCACTATCCAATGGTAGATTTTTATAATGGTGCTTCAGAAGAGGTAGAATCTATATTTGGTACAGGTAAATTTGAATTGAGAAGAGTTCCGACAGATGAGGTTGCTAAAACTTTTGCTGACGCGGGAATAAAATTACACTTTGGTGGCCATATGCATTTCAATGACACTGGAGTTAAAAAGAATGAAAATGGTAATTTTTTAGTAAATGTTCAAGTTCCTTCGATAGCTGCGTATGTACCAGCTTATAAATTATTATCTATAGATAATAAGAAAGGTGAAGCTTTAATACAAACAGTTAGAATAGATGAGGTTCCAAGATTTAATGAGTTGTTTGAGCACTATGAAAAAGAGTATGTTCAATTAGAAAAATCAGGAACGAAAAATATTTGGAATAAAGATATCTTAAAATCTAAAAGTTATAAAGAGTTTGCAAATTGGCATATTCAAGAGTTAGTGAGACTTAGATTTTTACCAAAAGATTGGCCAGAGGATATTAAAGAAAATATAATACCAATGTCAGGAAAAGATATGTTTAATCTTCTAGCAGTAGGAAATGAGAAAAGTGCAGAGAAGATTTTAAAAGAAAATGGTGTTAAAGTGAGTGATTTAGAAAAATGGAATGGAACAGATTTAGTTACAGATTTATATCGTTTTAGAAATGCTGGAAATTTAGCTTTAAGTGATGTTTCGACTCAACGTGTGAAAGAGTATAAAGTTATTTATGAGATATCTTTAAATAACAAAACTGAAGAAAATAAAGTTACAGATAGAGTGAAAGTTTTATTTAGTATTTTAAATAGATTTATCAATGATTATCCAGATACAGACTTTATAATCGATATGAAATCAGGGGATTTAAAAGTTAAAATATAGAGAAAAAATTAACAAAAAAATTCTTGACGAGATATTTTTTTTATGATAGAATTCTTTCTAGTGTAAAAAAAGGAGGTGAAGTATAAAGTGAGAAAGAGGAAGAGAGAAACTGGCGGAATAAACATATTGTTGTCGTTTTTATATTCTTTATCTATTTCATCTTTTATATTTTCATCAAACTTTAATATATTTTATTTAAAAAATAGAGTGGTTTCTGCAGCATAGGTTGCAGTGGCTATTCTATTTTTTTTTTAGGCAAAATCAAAGAAGACTTAATTAAGGAGAGGGAGATAACTATGGCAAAAAATTATGATTCAGACTTTTCATTTGGAGCAGTAGCAGAGAGTGATAAAAGAGGGCTACTTTCAATGTTTGTAATAATGTTAGGATTTACATTCTTTTCGGCAAGTATGTGGACAGGGGGTACATTAGGAATAGGACTTACAGGAGCAGAGTTCATACTAGCAGTACTTTTAGGAAATTTAATTCTTGGAATTTTCACTGGAGCTTTAGCTCACATTGGTGCAAAGACAGGGTTATCTACACATCTTTTAGCTAAATACTCTTTTGGAGAGAAAGGATCATATTTAGGTTCGTTCTTACTAGCTTTAACACAAGTTGGATGGTTTGGTGTGGGAGTAGCGATGTTTGCTATACCTGTAAATAAAGTAACAGGAATAGATATGAAGCTTTTAGTTGCTGTATCGGGAGTACTGATGACATTCACAGCGTACTTTGGAATTAAGGCTGTTACAATTCTATCAGCAATTGCAGTACCAAGTATAGCAGTTTTAGGTGGAACTTCAGTAGTAAGTGCCATAAATCATGCTGGTGGATTGAAAGAAGTGATGAATATAGCTCCGATAAATTCAATAACAGTTATGACTGGAGTTGGAATGTGTATAGGTTCATTTATAAGTGGAGGAAGTTTGACAGCTGACTTTGCAAGATTCTCAAAGAATAGTAGAGTTGGAGTTATAAGTACACTTGTAGCATTTTTCCTTGGAAACTCTTTAATGTTTATATTCGGGGCTGTTGGAGGAAAAGTTTTCGGAACAGCGGATATTTCAGAAGTTATGTTCTCACAAGGGATTATAATTCCAGCAATTATCGTTTTAGGATTTAATATCTGGACAACAAATGACAATGCTCTTTACTCATCTGGATTAGGATTCTCAAGTATCACAAAGTTACCAAAAAGTAAGATGGTTATGTTAAATGGAGTTTTAGGAACAGCATTTGCACTTCCAATTTATAATAACTTTGTAGGATGGCTAAATCTTTTAAATACTCTTCTTCCAGGAATTGGAGCGATTATAATTTGTGATTACTTCTTTGTAAAAAAAGGTGAGTATGATAAAATAGAGAATATGGAGTTCTTAGGAGTAAATGTGACTGCGATATCAGCTTGGGTTATTGGAATAGCTGCTGCGAAATTTATTCCAGGAATAGCACCTATAAACAGTGTTATCTTTACAATGGGAGCTTACTATGTAGGAACTAAAGTGATGGAAACAAAAAGAAGGAGTGAGGCATGTTAATTAAAAACGCAAAATTAAGAGATAGAGACGAACTAGTTGATATTCTGATAGAGAATGGAAAGTTCGTTAAAATAGAAAAAAATATTGAGAGAACTAATGTTGAGGTTATAGATATAGAAGGAAACATCTTAATGGAACCTTTTGTTGAACCACATATCCATTTAGATACTACGATGAGTGCTGGTGAACCAAGATGGAATAGAAGTGGAACGCTTTTTGAAGGGATAGAGTGTTGGGGAGAAAGAAAGGCTATGCTTAGCCATGAGGACGTAAAGAGAAGAGCTAAGAAAGCTCTAAAATGGCAAATCTCAAACGGTATTCAATTTGTAAGAACTCATATAGATATCACAGATCCAACTCTTATGGCACTGAAGGCGATGGTAGAATTAAGAGAAGAGATGAAAGAGTTTGTGGAGATTCAAATAGTTGCGTTCCCACAAGAGGGAATTCTTTCTTATCCAAATGGAGAGGCTCTTATGGAAGAGGCTCTAAAATGTGGAGCGGATGTTATTGGAGCTATTCCTCACTTTGAGTATCAAAGAGATTGGGGAGTAGAATCTCTGAGAAAGATTATAAAACTTGCTCAAAAATATGATAGATTAGTTGATGTACATTGTGATGAGATTGACGATGAGCAATCGAGATTCTTAGAGGTGTTAGCAGCTGAAGCATGGGCAGCTGGAATTGGACACAAGGTAACAGCGAGTCATACAACTGCGATGGGTTCTTACAATGACGCTTACACTTATAAGTTATTTAGACTGCTGAAGCAATCTGGAATAAATTTTGTGGCGAATCCACTTGTAAATATTCATTTAGGTGGAAGATTTGATACTTATCCAAAGAGAAGAGGAGTTACGAGAGTTAAAGAGCTTTTAGAGGCGGGAATAAATGTAGCTTTTGGACATGATGATATATTCGATCCTTGGTATCCACTAGGAAATGGGAATATGCTACAAGTTTTACACATGGGATTACATGTTTGTCATATGATGGGATATGATGAGATTTCAAAGTCTCTTGATATGATATCGAAGAACTCAGCTAAAGCTCTTTGTCTTGAAGATAACTATGGTATAGAAGTTGGAAAAGCAGCTAACTTTATAGTGCTGTCTGAAAATAATGATTTTGATGCTGTGAGATTACAAGCAGCTGTAACTCACTCTGTGAGAAATGGAAAGTTGATAGCTATATCTGTTCCAAAAGTTTCTAAGTTATTCTTAGGTGAAGAAGAGATGGTTACATTTAAATAGATTTGATGAAAACCGTGGGTGAGAGCCTACGGTTTTTTTTTGAAAAATTGGAAAAATAATGGCAAAAAGTGGTATAATTAAGAAAAGTTAAGAGATTTTGATTAAATTAATAATTTTTTATAAGTTGAAAAAATACTTCAAATATTGTATTATTTTGAATAAAGTACTTTTTTAGGGGTCTTTTTTGGGTGATAAATTTAAAATTACTAGAAAAAGGACAAAAGTTCGTTAAAATGACGCTTTTATTTTAATTTTAAGGGGTTGCTAAAAAAAGAGCCTTATTCTAGATATAGCTGCAAAAATATCCCTTTAGAGAGAGTAAGATAGGGTAAAAAAACGTTTAAAAATCTTTTGAAAACGATTGGTTAGAGAGGATTTTGAATAGAAAAGTTAAGCTTGAAAGGTATTAGTTTTCTAGAAATTTAGAAACTCTAAAAAGAAAAGTTCTGACGGAGGAAATAAAATGAAAAAAACACTATATATAAAAGAAGGTTTGGAAGAGTGTCAAAAAGTTAAAGATTTTTTTCTGAATAGAAAAGATGTGAACATCATTACATCTGAAGAGTTGTTAGAGAAAAATGATATAAAAGTAACACCGACCTTAGTTGTAGAAACTTGGGAAGAAGTTCTAATTTTTACTGGATTTGAAAAAATAGAAGAGTATTTGAATGATGAACCTACACCAGACTATCCATGTGTTTGTTCAGATGTAGAAAATTAATAAGAGGGGGAAGAGAGATGTTAGAGTTTAAAAATGCATTAAAAAATTGTGATTTAGAGGTTTTAAAGATTAAATTAGATGAAGGCATTGATGTTAATGATAGAAGTGGAGAGTATAGATATCCAATTCATAAAGCAGCATTGTTAGGGAATGTATCAATAATTGAGTTGTTCCTTGAATATGGAGCAGATATAGATACTGTAGAACCTTTACAAGGAAATACATCTATCAATCTAGCTATTTTTAACAAAGATTTAGAGATGGTAAAGTTTTTGAAAAAAAAAGGTGCTAACTTGGATATAAAAAATAGTTGGGGAATGACATCCATAGAGTACGCAATGTATTTAAAAGATAATATGGATTATAAAGATATTTCTGAGATAATAGAGGTATTAAAATAAGTTTTGAAAAAAGCTAATAAAAAATTTGAAATTTCAATAAAAATAGAGTAATAATATATTGTTATTTTGTACCGCTTTTATAAATTATACATTTTAATACACAACTATATATAACCAAGGAGGATTTTTATGAAGAAGAAATTATCACTTATTTTTTTAACAGGTCTTACTTTAATATCTTGTGGAACAAATGAACAAAAAAATGAGGCTTCAAAACCAAGTGGAGAGACAAAAAAATCACTGACGGTATGGGCTTGGGATAAAAATTTTAATATTCCTATAATGGAGAAAGCTGCAAAAATATATTCAGATAAAAATTCTAATATTGAAATAAAAGTTGTTGATCATGGAAGAGATGATATAGAACAAAAAATACATACAAGTTTATCTGCTAATGCTATTAATACACTTCCAGATATTGTATTAATAGAAGACTATGCAGCACAAAAATTTTTAACGTCTTATCCAGATGCATTTCTGCCTTTAAATGAAGTTATTAATTATAATGATTTTGCAAATTATAAAATTCGACCAATGACAGTTGAAAATAAAATATATGGTGTTCCTTTTGATAGTGGAGTAACAGGTTTGTTTTACAGAAGAGATTATTTAAAAGAAGCAGGACTATCGGAAGAAGCTTTAGAAAATATAACTTGGAATGAACTTATAGAGATTGGAAAAGAGATTAAAGCAAAAACAGGAAAGCAGTTAATGGCAGATATGGCGTTAAATGATCCAGGAATAATTAGAGTTATGATGCAGTCTGCAGGAGCTTGGTACTTTAATGATAAAGGAGAGATAGATTTTGTAAATAACGAAGCATTAAAAGAGTCTATACTAACAGTTAAAGAGATGTTCAATTCAGGAGTTGTTAACTCTGCTACAGCTTGGGGAGAATGGGTTTCTAATTTTACGTCTGGAAATGTTGCGACAATTTCAACGGGAGCTTGGATTATTGGAAGTATAAAAACTGAGGAGGCTCAAAGTGGAAAATGGGGTGTTGCACCAATTCCAAGATTAGCTAATGTAAAATCTGTAAATGCTTCAAATTTAGGTGGTTCTAGTTGGTATATTTTTAATAAAGGAAATAAAGTTGAAGCTTCAGAGTTTATGAAAACTATTTTTTCTGAAGATAAAGAGTTTTATAATGAGATTTTAACGGAAAGAGGAGCAATCGGAACATTTTTACCATCACAAAGTACAGTAGCATATGAAGCAGAAGATCCATTTTTTGATAATCAAAAAGTATACAAAGATTTTTCAAATTGGATGAAAGAGATACCAGCTGTAAATTATAGTGTGTATGTAAAAGAGGCAGATCAAGCTATAGTTAGTGTTTTAAAATATATAGTTGAAGGTCAAATGACAGTAGAAGAGGGTTTAATAAAAGCAGAAGCTCAACTTAAATCTCAAATACAGTAGTAGGTGATACTGATGCTGAAAAAATTATGGAAGAATGGTAAAGAGGGATGGTTATTTATATCGATTGCATTAGTTCTGTTTTTATTTTTTTCTCTTTATCCAATAATTGATTCGTTGATACTTTCTTTTTATTCTTCTAAAGGTCTTGTATATACTTTTACAGGCTTAGGAAATATAAGGAGATTACTTAGTGATCAAATGTTTTTAATCGCTTTAAAGAATACTTTAATATATTTGATTGTGCAGGTTCCAATAATGTTAATTCTAGCGATTTTTTTAGCAACACTTTTAAATTCCGCTCGTTTGAAGTTTAAAGGGGTTTTTAGAACATGTATTTTCTTACCATGTGTGACATCGTTAGTTGCATACTCAGTTTTATTTAAGATGATTTTTTCTGAAAAAGGATTAATTAATAATGTGTTGATTAATTTGAGTTTAATAGAAAATGGAATTCCTTGGTTAACCGATCCATTTTGGGCAAAAGTAACAATTATTTTAGCTCTTCTTTGGAGATGGACTGGATATAATATGATATTTTTCTTAGCAGCTTTACAAAATATTCCAAAAGATATGTATGAAGCAGCTGAAATTGATGGAGTAAATAAGTTTAAACAATTTTTTTATATAACAGTTCCTCAATTAAAACCAATACTTTTATTTACAACAATAATGTCAACAATAGGAACTCTACAGCTTTTTGACGAACCTATGAACTTGACAATGGGAGGTCCAGCCAACTCAACTATGACAGTATCTCAATACATATATAATGTTTCATTTGTATATGCACCTAATTTTGGATATGCAGCTACGATATCATATAGTGTTGTTCTTATGATTGCGTTGCTGTCATATGTTCAATTTAAATTTGCTGGAGAGGATGCTTGATGAAAAGAAAAATAAAAGTTAGCGAAATTTTTCAATATATATTTTTGGGAATAGCTTCATTTATATCAATCTTTCCATTTTATTGGTTGTTAGTAGGAGCAACCAATAGTAATAATGATATTTTGAATGGTAAATTAACTTTAGGAAATGCATTTAGTCAAAACTATAGTAGTTTAGCCAATTTTGGTGGATTTGAAATAGCTTTTTTAAATACTTTAAAAGTTACGATTGGTTATGTAGTTTTGACGCTGCTAATAACATCTTTAGCAGCTTATGGATTTGATAAATTTAAAACTTTAAGAACAGAGATTCTCTATAAAATATTTTTACTTTCAATGATGGTTCCGTTTGCAGCTATGATGATTCCTTTGTTCAGAATAATGGTGAAATTGAGATTGATAGATAGTTTATTTGCAGTAATCTTACCGGGTTTATCATCGATATTTTTAATTTTCTTTTTTAGACAAAGTTTAAAGAATTTTCCGATGCAAATAATTGAATCAGCACGAATAGATGGTGCTAGTGAGTTAACAATATTTTTTAGAATAGTTTTACCTCCAATGAGATCAACACTTGCAGCAGCAGCTATTTATGCATTTATGACTCAATGGAATAACTATATGTGGCCTCTTGTTGTTCTAAGAACTAATGAGAGTAAAACTCTAACGTTGACATTGTCATCGATGTCTTCAGCATATTTTGTTGACTATGGGATGCTGATGCTTGCCATAGTTATAAGTACAATTCCGATGATTATTTTATTCTTCAGTATGCAGCGTAGTTTTGTACAGGGAATGACAGGATCTTCAAAATAGAGAAAATAAAAAAGCCCAAGAAAAATTAAGCTTATTAAAGTGAAATTTCTTGGGCTAATATTAATTTTATTATGATTTAAATTTATTTATATATTTTGAATTGAAAAAAGAGGAAAATAGAAAAAATTTTGTAAATAATCTTGTCATTTGTGGTCCTACATTGTACTATAAAAATGAGGTGATTAAATTATGAGAAGATTAGGTTTCATATTAGGAGTTGTCTTGACGATGAGCTCTTTATCCTATACAAAAGAAGCACCAGAAAAACTTATAATACTTGAAGAAAATTTATTGGGATATACACCGATTTACAATATATATACTAAAGCAGGATTAGATATAAAATCAGAGTATGAAGAATGGATGTTAGATGAGATAAAAATTAATAAGAAAGAAACTCATAGATTAGGATTTGAGGTAGGATTTGAAGCGACTAGGAATATAGATCATAATTTCGAATTAGGAATTGGAGGTGCTTATCAAAATCATACGAAATTTAAAGCAAAGATATACACTGATGAAACGTATGATATGCCTAAATTTGATTCAAT
The DNA here is from genome assembly GCF_000800875.1 of Cetobacterium sp. ZWU0022. Classification (NCBI taxonomy): domain Bacteria; kingdom Fusobacteriati; phylum Fusobacteriota; class Fusobacteriia; order Fusobacteriales; family Fusobacteriaceae; genus Cetobacterium; species Cetobacterium sp. ZWU0022. Next base: position 75,283 of record NZ_JRJZ01000041.1, on the reverse strand, counting down.
TCCTCTTTATGCAGTAGCGAAATATAAGTTTGAAACAGAAACAATCTGGAAACCATATTTAAAATGTACATTAGGTTATTCATTTAATTTTAAAGATAAGGATACAGAGAATAAATCTTTATATATAGACGAAAGTAATATATTTGAAAATTTGATAAAATTTGACACAGATTTAAGTGATGACTTGTATTATGGTTTTGGAGCGGGAGTGGAGTATAATAGTTTTTTTGCAGATTTAATGTATAAAGTTAATGAAGCAAAAGCAAATTTGGAAGAGGATAAAGAGATTTTAGGAAAAAAAGATTTTGATTATTCAAGAATTACATTGGGTTTTGGTTATAAATTTAGTTTTTGAAAAATCAAATTCTTAAAATAAAAAATTAGATTCAGAAAGCCTACGGATATTTATTATTCGTAGGCTTTATTAAATATGCTATAATATAAAAAAATTACAGTAAAGGAAAAGAACATGAAAAAAGAAATTTTAAGTTTTATAGCTCTTAATATTTTTACATATATTATGATGGCTATTTTTAATCCTATTTTAAAAAAGATATTTAATAAAAAAGAGTATAAACATAATAATCAAAAATTAAATAATCAAAAAGTTATTAATCAAAGAATAAATAAGATAAAAAGTTAATTTAAATTATGGGGGGTATAAAATGAATGTATTTTTTAATTATTTTATTTCAAGATTACCTGAGATTGGAAAACTTCTCAATCAACATCTTCAAATATCAGGAATAGCAGTTTTAGTTGCAATAATGATTGGAGTTCCAAGTGGAATAATGATTACAAAAAATGAGAAAATTGCAAAAGGCGTGCTTAGTATTGCCGGGGTTTTTCAAACGATTCCTAGCTTAGCTTTATTTGGATTAATTATTCCATTTTTGGGAATTGGTGCAAAACCTGCGGTCTTTGTATTATTTCTTTATTCATTATTGCCAATTGTTACTAATACATATATAGGTTTGAAAAATGTTGATAACGCTACAATTCAAGCTGCTATAGGTATGGGAATGACAAATTTTCAAGTTTTGTTAAAAGTTAAGTTACCCATAGCTCTTTCTGTTATCATGGGTGGAATTCGAATAGCAACAGTTTCTATGATAGGAACAACAACAATAGCAGCTTTGATTGGTGCTGGAGGATTAGGAGAACTTATTTTTAGAGGCATAGCAACAAGTAACAACAATTTAGTTCTTTGTGGAGCTATTCCAACAGCAATATTAGCTTTTGTAGCAAATTATTTTTTAGGTATAATTGAAAAAGCCTTAGATCCTCTTGTAAATAAAAATCTAAAAATAAAAAATAGAAAAAAATTGGCTCTTGCATCAATTTTATTTTTTATTTTTGGTTTTTTTCAAATTCAAAAATATATATCTAAGAATAGATATATTACTGTAAAAATAGGGCATAAAACTTTTACAGAGCAAAGAATTTTAGGAAATATGATAGCTATAATGATTCAAGAGAAAACTCCTTATAAAGCAACAATAACAGAATTAGGAGGAACAAATATAAATTTCGAAGCGATTAAAAATGGTGAAATTGATATTTATCCAGAGTATACGGGAACATCTTTTTTAGCAATTTTAGGAGAAAAAGAGATGTTAGCACCTAGAGATATCTTTTATAAAGTTAAAAATATTTATAATGAAAGATTCGAACTAGATATTTTAGAACCATTAGGTTTTGAGAATACATACGCACTAGCTGTGAATAGAGATTTTTCAGAAAAATTTGGAATAATAAAAATATCTGATTTGAAAAAAATCTCAAAAGAATCATATTTGATAGGTGGTCATGAGTTTATGGAAAGAGTAGATGGACTTAAAGGTATGATTGATACTTACAATATGGAATTTAGAAGAGTAAACTCTATGGAGCCAGGATTGATTATTCCAACGATTCATTCAAAAAAAGCAGATGTAGGAGTTGTTTATTCAACTGATGGATTACTTGAAAAATATGACTTAGTTGTTTTAGAAGATGATTTGAAATTTTTTCCTCCTTACGAGGCAGTTATAACAATTTCAAATAAACTTAAAAAAGAGCATCCTATGATAGAAAAAGAACTGAACAGATTAAATAATATGTTTACAAATAAGGATATGCAAAGATTGAACTTGAGAGTGACTGAAGGAATTGATAGCGAATACAATACTGCAAGAGAAGCTTTAAAGTCAAAAGGATTGATAGATTAGCTAATCTCTACCAAAACAGTTGACAAAATATTTAAATATGATAAAATTCTTTTTATAAATAAAAAAAGTTATTGAAACGAGGAGAGAAATGAAGAAAGTAGTTTTAGCAGTAATGATTATGTTGTCAGCATTGGTTTTTGGAGATTATTTAGAAGATAAATTAGAGATGAAACTTATGAGAAATTACCCAAGATTAACAGATGGGATAAATAAAATGTCTATAAAAGAATATGATGTAGATGTAAAAAAAGATAGAGTTGAAGTTGAGATAAAAGTTCCAAAAGAACAGGCTAGAGAGGAATTTGCAAAACTTGATAGAGATGGATTAGAAAAAGAGTTAGAAAAAATGGTCGCAGATATCAGAAAAGAATTGAATGATAATATTCCAGTTAAGGTAGAAATTGAGATTGAGAAAGAGTCATCTTCATCAAAAAAATTATATAGTAATTATTTATAACTCCATATAAATAGACTTATCTGAATGAAGGATTTGTTTTTTATAATTAGTATATTTATTATAGATTACAAAGCTTTAGTTTTTTGGAGGTATTTTTATGAAAAAAGTATTATTTGTAGTTACATCGCATGATAACTTAGGAAAAACAGAGAGAAAAACAGGAGTATGGCTATCTGAACTTGTAGAGCCTTATTTTACATTCAAAAATAGAGGAATAGAAATTACAATAGCTTCTCCAAAAGGAGGAAAAATACCCATAGATCCAGCGAGTTTAGAAGACTCACATACTAATCCTTTAGTAAAAATATTTTTAGAGGATGATATGGATATATTAGAGAATAGTATAAGCTTAAATAAAATTGATTTTCATCAATATGACGCTATTTTTTATCCTGGAGGACATGGTCCAATGTGGGATTTATCAGAAAGTGAAGAGAATGCAAAACTTCTATCAGATTTTTTTAATAATGGGAAGATAGTTGGTGCAGTATGTCATGGAACAGCAGCATTATTAAAAGGAATAAATCATAGAACAGGAGAAGCACTAATTAAAAATAGAGATATTACAGGTTTTTCAAATTCTGAAGAGAGAGCTGTTGGTTTAGAAGATATCGTTCCTTTTCTTTTAGAAAGTAAGATTGTGGAGTTAAAAGGGAACTATTCCAAATCAAATAAAGATTTTGATCCATATGTTGTTGTAGATGGTTCAATTTTTACGGGACAAAATCCAGCATCTGGAATACCACTTGCTGAAAAAATTATAGAGGAACTTTACTCTAGATAAAGAAAATAGCAGCTCACAAATTAATGTGAGCTGCTATTTTTAAGAAAAAAATTAATTTAAATAATCTCTTGAACTCTTCCAACAGTTCCATCAATTAGTCTTACTTTTATTCCGTGAGGATGGTTAGCAGAGTTTGTAAGAATATCTTTAACAATACCCTCTGTTAATTTCCCTGTTCTTTGATCCTCTTTTTTAACCACTTTTACTGTTATACCAGCTTTTATATCTTTTCTATTTTTACCGTTCATGACTTCTCCTGATATTTTTCTATAATTATAACATTAATTTCATTTTTTAAAAACTCTTTATTCAAAGGTTAAATTAAAAGAGAACGATATTTCTCTAGAGCATTATATTGAATCAATCTAATATTTTCATATTTTATTTTTGAATCAGTGAGCATCTCTTGAGATTTTAGAAAATCTAATATAGTAATCATTCCTTTTTGAAATTTTAAAGTATCTTTTTTATAGTTTTCATTAGCTTGTTCAAATGCTTTTGAGTATGCAATCTCAAGTTTATTTAATCGTATTAACTCTAGATAAGCTTTTTTTAGATTTATTTCGATATTATTATGAGTAATTTTTTCTTGTGATTTGGAATTTTCGATATTTAATTTACTCGCTTCATAGTTATCATAATCTTTTCCAAATTGAAATATATTCCAACTGACAAGGACTCCTCCTCCCCATGAATTTTCTGTTCGATGGTCTTCAGTAACATATTCTTTACCAATAAATCCTTTTACTTGAGGTAACATTTCAGCTCTTGCAATCATTTTTTCGACATCAGCTTCTTGAATATGAAGTTTCGCAAAATTAGCTGCTATTCCATTATTTAGTGCTTCATCTAAATCAATATTATAATTAATTGAATCGATAGCCTCTCTGTAAACATAGAAATTTTCTATATCAATCTCCTCAGACGATGAAAAATTAAGTTTTTGTTTTAAAGTTAAAAGACCAATTTCTATTTCGTTTTGAATATTTAAAATAGAGGTTTCAATATCTAGAAGCTGGTACTCAGCTTTTAGTAGTTCTACATTTGTTATTTTTCCAAGACGTTCATTTTCTTTAGCAAAATTTAAAGCTTCATTTAGTTGCATTTTAGATGTGTTATAGACTTCGAGAGTATTTTTAGCTAAAATAATCCCAGTATATATAGATATAACTTCAAGTCTTGTATCTCTTGTTTGTTTTAAAAGAGCCAGAGTATTTTTTTGTTCTTCTATTTTCGCTTTTTTAACTTTAGCAGCAATAGAACCGCCTTGAAATATCGGTTGAGATATTCCAAGAAAATTTATATAGCCACTCTTGGCTGTTTGGATAGGAGTATTTTCTAAAAAAGCGCCATCTGTTTTTAAATATCCTCCGGTATAAAAAATGTTAGGTAGAGCTGTTTTAAATGCAGAGTTTAACTGTTTTTTTGAAATAATTAACTCCCTATTAGCTATATTATTTTCCTCTCCATTTTGAATAGCCAAATCGATGGCTTCATTGATTGTTATAACTCTAGCAAATAGAGAGAATGAAATAGTAAAAATCATAAAAATTCTTAGTTTCATAGTTCGTTTCTCCTTCTCTTTAATCTAATGTTTTTTTGAACTTTTTAATCGAAACTACAATTATAATAATAATTAAAGTCATAAGAGCAGCTATAGGATGAAGAAGCTCTCGTATTCCAACACCTTTTAATATGATGCCTCTGAGTATTTCATTAAAATAAGTTAAAGGAATGAAGCAACTTATAAAATAGATGATTTTAGGCATAGCTTCTCGAGGAAAAACAAACCCCGAAAGAATAACGCTAGGAAGAAGATATGCTAGGGATAAATGCATAGCTTCAAGTTGAGTATTTGATATTGTAGATATAAATATACCGATGGCTAATGAAGATGTTAAAAATATAGTTCCTAGAAAGATTAAAAGAATTAAACTTCCTTTTATGTCAACACCAAATATAATTTTCCCAAGAATCAAAGTAACATCTAATTCAAAAAAAGCAATAAAGACATATGGTGCAATTTTTCCGATTACAAGTTCTAAAGGAGAGATAGGAGTCATGATTAATTGTTCAATAGTCCCTTTCTCTTTTTCTCGAACAATTGAAAAAGCAGTTAACATAATTGTTATATTTTGTAAAATTAGACCGATAATTCCAGGGATATTAAATTTACTACTCTCTAAAGTTGGATTGTATAAAAGTAGATTATAAGGTTTTATAAGAGTTTCCTTATTTTTTGAACTATAGTTTGCCAGTTTTAGTTGAGAGTAGTGATTAATAATCTGTGAAGAGTATGATGCTGCAGTTTTAGCTATATATGGATCTGATCCATCTATTAGAAATTGAACATCTGTTGACTCTCCTCTTCGTAATTTTTTAGTAAAATAATCGGGAATGATAACGCCTATTTTTGTTCTACCATAATCAAGACTTTTTTCGACAGCATCCGGAGTATCAACATACTCATACACTTTTAAATAAGTTGAGTTATTCAATTTATTTATAAGTTCTCTACTTTCAATAGTTTTACTTCCATCATAAACAGAGAGTTTTAAATTATCAACATCAGAACTTACAGCAAAGCCAAACAGAAGCAAAAGAAAAATGGGTAAAATTAAAGCTATAACTAAACTTGCACGATCTCTTTTTATATGGATAATCTCTTTTTTAGCAATAGTTAGAATACGATTTATATTAATCATTTTTATCCTCCACTTTCTCATCTTTATGCTTTAGTTGATCAAAAGAGGAGATGACCTCTTTATGAGAGAGTTCTTTAACATAGATAATGAAAATATCTTCAAGATTATCAGTATTATATTTCTTATATAAATTTTTAGGAGTATCAATAACAACTAGTTTCCCTTCGAAAATAAAGCCAATGATATCACAAACAGAAGCTTCATCCATATAGTGAGTTGTAGCTAGAACAGTAATATCTCCATATTTGATAAGATCTTTTATTGTGGTCCAAAACTCTCTTCTTGCAACAGGGTCAACTCCAGCTGTGGGCTCATCAAGAATAAGAAGTTCTGGTTTATGAATAATAGCACATCCTAGAGCTAATCTTTGTTTCCAACCTCCAGAAAGATTTTTGGATAAGACATCTCTTTTTTCGTTTAGATTTAACATCTTTATAACTTCTTCAATTCTTTCGTTTAGATGTTCTTTTGGAATAGAGTAGATTTCTCCATAAAAAATTAGATTTTCCTCAATAGTTAAATCTTCGTAAAGACTGAATTTTTGTGACATATACCCAATTTTTGATTTTATTTTTTCAGGATTACTTTTTAAATCGTAGCCTAAAACTTTACCTTCACCAGATGTAGGAGTTAATACCCCACAAATCATTCTTATAGTTGTAGATTTTCCACTTCCATTAGGTCCAAGAAATCCAAAAATAACTCCTTTAGGAATATTAAAACTTAAAGAATCAACAGCTGTATATTTCTCAAATTTCTTAGTTAAGTTTTTAATTTCTATTGCATATTCACTCTTTAGATTTTCAACACTCATAATCCTAAATCAACTCCTACAAGCATTCCACTTTTTAATTTATCATCACCATTCAAAAGTTTAACCTTTAATTCATAAACTAATTTTAAACGGTCTTTTTTTGTAACTATATTCATAGGAGTAAATTCTGAGTCGGATGATATGTATATAATTTCTCCTGCATATTCTTTATCTATAAAATCGCTATTCAATTTAACTTTTTGCCCTAGTTTTACAGATGGAAGAAGTTTTTCTGGGATATATATTTTAGTCCAGATATTACTGTTATCAAGCATAGTAATAGCAGCTACACCAGGACTAATAACTTCACCTATTTTTAGATTAACAGTTTCTACGATACCGTCAATAGGTGCTACGAGATTGTTTTTTTCAGCATATATCTTAGTCAATTCTAAGTTTTTTTGAGAAGAGGCGATTTTTAATTTATCTGCCTCAATATCTCTTACAGAAAATCCATTAATCATATATCTAAGATTATCTTCAGCAGAATTTTTTTGTGCATGAAGAGCAACTAAATTTTGGTTACCATTTTCTAAATTGTTTTGAGCAATAGTAAATTGATTCTGTGCATTTTCAAAATTTAATTTTGCAATGTCAAATGCGTATTGACTTTCAAATTTTTTTTCAAATAGATCTTTTGTGTTGAAATATATCTTTTTTTTATTTTCGAAATTAGAAATAGCAAATTTATAAGCACTTGTAAGTGCAACTAGGTTTTGTTTTCCTTGATTAACTTGACTTTCTAATTGTTTAACAATCTCTTTTTGTGAAGAGATTTGCTCTTCCCGAGTGCCATCTAATGTTTTTTGAAGTTGATTTTCAGAAGATTTTACAGAGATTTCACTATTTTCAATCTTCAATTTATTTTCTTTGTCATTTATAGAGATTAGTTTTTGTTCTTTTTTTACAAATTCACCATCTTTGACATAAACTGTTTCGATTTTTCCAAGTAGCTCTGAAGAGATGTTTAGTTTGTCAACCTCTAAAACTCCATAGTATATTTTATCCTCTTTTTTACTGAGAATATAATCTCCAATAAAATAGAAAATAAGAGTTAGTATTCCTACTCCAAATAGATATTTTACATCTATTTTTTTGAATCGTTGTAAAAGTTTAATCGCATTCATGACTCCACCTCGTGTTTTTTATTATTTAAATTTATTGTTATTTTACAATCTCTTCTTACCTAATCTTAATTGTTTTTCCTGTTTTAAAATAAAAAAAAGACACTTTTTCAAATTAAGAATAAAAGTGTCTTTTGAATTTAATATATTAAATTTAACTATCCAATTCCTCCATAGAAGATTCCCAAGATATAAACTGCAATTGCAATACCACAGAAGAAATATTTTGTAACAGGTTCAAACCATGCACCGATTATTTTATCTCTTCCTATTTGGGCTTGCTCTCTTGCAAAACCTGGATTACAAATCCAGTAGATAACGATCCCTGCAAGAAGGGCTCCTAAAGGGATAACATAGATTGAAACAAAGTCCATCCAAGGTGAAAGATGATCCCCATGTAAGAAAACTCCGACAACAAATGCAATAATGGCAACAATAGAGATTGAATTTCTTCTAGATAATCCAACTTTGTTTTGTAAGGCTTCTATGGGAGTTTCAAAAAGATTCATAAGTGATGTTACTCCTGCAAATAGAACAGCTATAAAAAATATGATGGCAATTAGTTGTCCACCAGGCATATTTTGAAAAACCATAGGTAATGTTACAAACATAAGTCCAGGACCAGCCCCAGGCTCTAATCCGAAAGCAAATACTGCAGGGATAACTACAAGAGCTGCTAGCATAGCAGCACAAGTATCAAAAAATGAAACATTTAAAGCTGAGTTTACAATATCTTCATTCTTACTTAAATAGCTTCCATAAACTACAGTACCAGATCCAGCAAGAGAAAGGGAGAAGAACGCTTGTCCTAGAGCAAAAATCCAAGTTCTTATCTCTAAAAGGGCTGACCACTCAGGCTTAAAAAGATAAGCATAACCGGCTTCAGAACCAGGTAATGAGTATATTTTAAATGCTAAAAATATAAATAGAAAAAAGAAAGCAGGCATTAAAATTTTATTAACTTTTTCAATACCGCCAGCAATCCCCATAGACATTAAAAAAAATGTAATTGCTAAACCAGCTATATGCCAAGGGATACTTCCAAAATCAGAAGCTAACATACCAAAATATGGTCCAGCTTCAACATTTATTAAAGTTCCTGAAATAGATGAAATACAATATCTCAATATCCATCCAACTACAACGGCGTATCCGATAGCTATAGCCAATGAACCAATAACAGGTATAAATCCAATAATAGTTCCACCTTTTAATCCTCTTTGTTTGAAAGCTTTTTCAAAAGCTCCAAGAGGTCCAGTTTCCATAGAACGTCCAAGTGTCATCTCGCCAATAACTCCAGAAAATCCAATTAAAAGAACAAATGTAAAATACGGAATAAGAAAAGCTGCTCCTCCAAACTGTCCAACTCTATATGGAAACATCCAAATATTTCCCATTCCAACTGCTGAACCAATACAAGCTAAAATAAATCCAAATTTTGAATTAAAACCATCTCGATTATTTTCATCTATTAAAACCGTTTTTACATCATTCATAAAAATATAAACCTCCCCTAATTATTTATTCTTCAATAATTTCTAGGGATGCTTGGAAGTGTCTTAATATAGGTGGTTCCCATGTTATTTTATATCCTCTTTTTATTTCGTGAGCTCTTTCTTTTATTGCAATTAATGCATCCGCAATAACATCTAAATGAGCTTGAGTATAAACTCTACGTGGAATTGCAAGTCTTGTGAATTCGAAGTCTGCTTCTAATTGTTCATTTGTATCAGGATCATTTCCTAACATATATGAACCAATATCACAGCTTCTAATTCCAGCTTCTTTATAAAGTTCTATTGCTAAAACTTGTCCAGGAAATTCGTTATAAGGTATATTAGGGAAAATTTTAGAAGCATCTACGAAAACTCCGTGCCCTCCAACAGGTGATTGATAGATAATTCCAGCATCATCAAGTCTAGAAGCTAAATATTCCATCTGTCCAATTCTGTATCTTAAGAAATTTTCATCGATTCCTTCTAATAAGCCGATAGCAAGAGCTTCTAAATCTCTACCAGAAAGACCTCCATATGTTGTGAATCCCTCATAACTTATACAGTTGGCTTTTATTTTTAAAATCATATCGGCATTTTCAAGAGAATTTTTAACTCCGATAAGTCCTCCCATATTAACAATGGTATCTTTTTTAGCTGACATAGTAAAGAAATCAGCATATGAAAACATCTGGTTAATAATCTCTTTTATAGACATGTCTTTACATTCTTCCTCATCTCTTTTAATGAAATAAGCATTTTCAGCATAACGTGCAGCATCAATATTTAGAGGAATGTTATATTTTTTACAAATTGCAGCAACCTCACGAGCATTTTTCATAGAAACTGGCTGTCCACCAGCTGAGTTATTTGTGATTGTCAATACAACTAGACCAATTTTTTCAGGTCCGTATTCTAAGATGAGTTTTTCCATTTTTTCTACATCCATGTTTCCTTTAAATTTCGATCTTTTTGCAGGATCTTTAGCTTCTGGAACAACACAGTCTAATGGTCTTGCTCCTGCTAGAATAACGTGAGCTCTTGTTGTATCAAAAAACATATTTGAAATAGCATATTGCCCAGGTTTTAAGAAGGTAGGGAATAAAACTTTTTCTGCTGCTCTTCCTTGATGAACAGGTTGGATATACTCATATCCAAAAATTTCTTGAGCAGTATTTACTAATTTGAAATAACTAGAAGCACCAGCATAAGCTTCGTCTCCTCTCATAACACCGGCCCATTGATCTTGGCTCATTGCGTTTGTACCAGAGTCAGTTAATAGATCGATATAAACATCTTCTCCCTTAAGGTTAAAAAGGTTATAGTTTGCCTCTTTAATCTTTTCTTCTCTTTCCTCTGGTGTTGTCATCTTAATTGTTTCAACCATTTTAATTCTAAATGGTTCTGGAATATACTTGATAGCCATAAAAATCCCTCCGTTTTTAGTCTACCCCGGTCATCTTTTCAGATAGGCGGACGGTATTTCCTTAATTAGAATTTTTTCAATTCCAATATAACTATATACTTCATGATATTTGCTTTGTCAAATTTAAATATTTTTTTAAAAAAATGAAAAATAAAAATTGATTTTCGAAAAATAAAATAGTATTATTTATTAAATACTTTTTTGGGAGGTTCGGATGAAAAAAATATTAGTTATTACATTAACATTGATTTTGACATTATTGGGAGGATGTGAGGAGAAAAAAATCGAAAAAAAAGATAAACTTACTTTTGCGCAGTTGAGTGATCCGAAAACATTGGATCCACAAAATTCAACAGATAATTATTCTCAGATAGCCATAACTCAGATATATGATAGATTATTTGAAATAGATGAAAAAACAGGAACTCCAATTCCTAGTTTGGTTGAAAGCTATGAGAGAGTAAACGATAAAATATTAGATATTAAATTAAAAAAAGATGTAAGATTTACAAATGGAGATGTTTTAACTTCTGAAGATGTAAAGTTTACAATAGAAAGAGCAAAAGCTAATCCAAAAGTATCTCATCTTTATAAAATGATAAATAATATTGTTATACTATCAGATAACGAGTTTCAAATAATAACTGAACAGGCATTTTCACCTTTATTAAATCATTTAAGTCACAAATCTTCATCAGTTATAAATAAAAAAGAGGTTCTAAAAGATGAAAGTAAGTATTTTGAAAACCCAATAGCAACAGGGCCTTATAAAGTTGAAAGTTGGGCAATAGGAGATAATATCACTTTATCATCAAATCAAAATTACTATAAAGGAATTCCAAGTATAAAAACTATAGTTATAAAAGCTGTTCCGGAAGAAAATAGTAGGGTAATAGGACTGGAAACAGGAGAGATAGATATGTCTTTAGATATTCCTGCAATCTCTTGGAATGATTTAGAAAAGGATGGAAAGATTAGAGTATATTCAGCCCCTTCAACTACAACTGGATATATAGGATTGAACACAAATTCTTCTATACTATCAAATAAAATTTTAAGACAAGCTATTGCTTTAGCAATTGATAAACAAAGTATAGTTGATACTATATATTTAGGAAAAACAAAAGTGGCTAATCAATTTTTAGCTCCTCCAGTTTTTGGATATAATCAAAAAGAGAGTGATGGAGAGTTTAATCCAGAGAAAGCAAGAAAAATATTAGAGGATAATGATTTAATAGGAACTAAACTTAAAATTGCTGTAAGTAGTCCGGAAAGAGTTCAAGTAGCAACAATAATTCAAGATCAATTGAAAAAAATAGGGATAAATTTAGAAATAGAATTATTAGAATGGGGAGCTTTTTTATCACAAACAGGATCTGGAAATACAGATATGTTTATAATGGGATGGGGACCATCAACTTATGATGCAGATTACGGATATTACCCTAATATTCACAGTAGTCAATTAGGAAGTAATGGAAATAGAACTTTTTATTCAAATTTAAAAGTGGATGAGTTATTAGAGATGGCAAGAAAAGAGAGTGACAATGAAAAAAGAAAAGGGTATTATATAGCTATCCAAAAAATATTAAATGATGAAGTTCCATTAATACCACTATATCATGGAAATGTTGTTTATGGAGCGAGTACATCTCTAAAAAATGTTTCAGCAACAGGATATCCAGAGTTTTATAAATATGAGTTTTGAATTTAAGGGGAGTGAAAAAAATGAACAAGATTAAATTACTAGAAGAATTATCAAATTTACATGGTGCACCAGGACATGAACATGATGTTGTAGAGTTTATAAAGAAACAAATGAAAGGTTTTAATTGTAAAAGAGATTCTATAAACAATCTATATATTCAAACTGAGAATCAAGGGGATTCAAAACCAGTTGTTGCTTTAGATTGCCACAGTGATGAGGTTGGATTCATTGTGGAGGGAATTAAATCTAATGGAACACTAAGTTTTTTACCATTAGGAGGTTGGCATATAGCAAATATTCCAGCTCATTCAGTAGTTATAAAAAACTTCAAAGGTGAATATATAAGAGGGGTTGTTTCATCAAAACCACCTCACTTTATGACGGCAGAAGAGAAAGCTAGATTACCTAAAATAGATGAATTAGTAATAGATATAGGAACAAGTTCGTATGAAGAAACAATAAGTTTATACGGAATTGAAGTTGGAAACCCTATAACACCGGATGTACAGTTTTCTTATGATGAGAAAATAGATGTTGTAAGAGGAAAAGCTTTCGACAATAGAGTTGGATGTGCAATTGTAATGGAGATATTAAAAGAAGTAAAAGATTGTAAATTAGATGTGATTCCGATTGGAGTTATAAGTTCTCAGGAAGAGATTGGATTAAGAGGGGCACAAGTAGCTGCGAATACAATAAAACCAGATTTTGCAATTATATTTGAAGGATCTCCAGCAGATGATACATTTAAAGATAGTTTCTTATCTAAAGGAGCGATAGGAAAAGGAGTTCAATTTAGAGTTTTAGATGCAGGAATGGTTTCTAATCCTAGAATTCAAGAGTTTGTAAAAACAATAGCTACTGAAAATAACATAAAATATCAAGTTATAGCAAGAAGTGGTGGAAGTACAAATGGTGGAAAATATCATGTAGCTGAAAAGAGCATTCCAACTGTTGTTATAGGAATACCAACAAGATATATACATACTCACTATACTTATGCTTCTGCTAAGGATTATAGAGATGCGATTGTTTTAGGAAGAAAAATATTAGAAAATTTAACGAATGAAGTAATAAAAACCTTTTAAAAAATGCAGGGCATCATGCCCTGCATTTTTTAAAAATTATAACTAAAATAATTTACAATTGATTTTCACAAACGCCTTTTTTAATAAATTCATCAAGATTCTCATACGAAATCTCAATCATATTTGTTAAAGCTTCATCTGTGTATGATCCAATATGGGGAGTGATTAAAACTTTAGGATAGAAATCTAAAAGTTTTTGAATAGTAGTATCAATCTCTTTATTTTTCATATCTTTGAAGAAGAAATCTTTTTCATTTGTAAATACGTCGCTTGCGTATCCACCAACTTTCCCAGTTTCTAATCCTTTAAGGATAGCTTCAACATCTTGTAACTCTCCTCTTGCAGTATTGATTAGAATAACATCTTTTTTAGCTTTTGAAATTAATTCGTCATTGATTAGGTTATCATTTTGTCCTTTGATATATGGGCAGTGTAAAGTAATAATATCTGAATTCTTTATTAAATCATCCATTGAAACATACTCTAAAATATCTTTAGCATTTTCATTAGGATAGATATCATAAGCTAAAACTTTAGCTCCTAGACCTTTGAATAGTCTAGCTGTTGTAAGACCTATTTTTCCAGTTCCAACAACTCCTACAGTTAGGTTTCTAATCTCTCTGCTGAACATGAATTCATCAACAACAAAGTTTTTTTCTCTAGATCTGTTAATCATATAAGTCCCTTTTCTAACTAAGTTCATCGCAAATGTAATTGCAAGCTCAGCAATTGCATTTGGAGAATAAGTGGGAACTCTAGCCATTTTGAATCCCATCTCTTTAGCAGCTTCTAAATCGATATGATTATATCCAACAGTTCTAGTTAGTAGATATTTTACACCATAACTTTTTATGATTTCTAAATTTTTTCTATTAGCAGGACAATTCGCTCTTAGCATAACAGCTTCATGTCCTTTAATCAGATGTATATTATCATCGTTTAATAATGCTTCAACAAGAGTTAACTCATATCCAAATCTATTTAATTTTATGAAGAACTCCTCTTCTACTTTTCTAACACCAAAACATATTAATTTCATTTTTCCTCCTAAAAAATTATTATCCAAATATCTCTAAAGATTTAATAACCTCTAAAATTACAATCCATAACGGCATACATATTACACTGAAAACTGTAGATAGTAAAGAACAATTTGAAGTCATAAGTGATTCTTTATCAAATTTAATTGCGTAAGCTGCAGCAACAGTGGCAGTAGGTGTTGCCATCATTATAACAACAGTAGCAAGTCCAACAAAAGATATAGGTAAAATATTTGTTACGTTTAAGATATATAAAGCTACTATATTTATTGCAGGAACCCCTAAAACTTTGATGAAGCTATATATCCAAGAATCTTTAGATGAGAATGCTTCTTTAAGAGATATATCAGCTAATTTTGCACCGATAGATATCCAAGCTAATGGAGAGCAAAGAGCTGCTAAGTATGTCATAGGTCTAAATAACCAGAAAGCTGTTTTATCGATTCTTAAAAATGCATACTCTTTACCAGCAACTGTAATTTGAGGTAGAGAACTTTGGAATACCCAGATAAACATCCCTAAGAAAGTAGCTAAAACAATTGGATTTAAAAACATTTGAGCTACATTTTTCTTATCAACTTTAACACCAGACATTTTGATATATCCATAAGAGTAAAGGAAAACTCTGTAAGCAATATTAAAGATAGAAGCATACATAACTCCAAGCTCACCGTAAACAGCTGCAATGATTGGAATTCCAAAGAATGTAGTTGAACCGAAAATAGTTAAAACTTCAAGAACAGCTTTTTTATCTCCTTTATACTGAATATATAAAACTTTTGTTAAAAATATTAAGATGATATATATTGCAAATCCCCAAATTAAAAGATTTAAACCTTGTTCTAGGCTGTTTTTATTTATATCTTGCATAAATGAATTGAACGCTAAAGCAGGTAAAGATGCTGAAAGAATAACGTCACTAAGTGTTTTAGATGTACTTGCTGTTAGAACCTCTTTTTTTCTTAAGTAGAAACCAAAAAGTATAATTAAAACCGACGAAGAGATAGCTCCAACAATACTATTGTTACTTAGAATACTTGAAAAAATTTCACTAAAATTCATAAAAATCCTCCTAATTATAATAAAAATTGTTATTTAATAAATACTTCATAACTACTATAAATCTTTTTAAATAGATTTACAATTTTTTAAACTTTATAAATAGTTTTTAAACTTTTTTAAGTAAAATTAAGAGAAAATAGGTGTGAGTTAGATAAAAAAGTTATCATAGTTTGTATAATAATTTAATTTTACGAACTCTTTTAAATATGGTAGTATATCAGTTATGAAGAAGTTAAATTTTAAAAATAAAATAATGGTTTGGGTTTTAATAATAAATATGATTCCTTTGATATTTTCATATACAATATTTTTAAACGAGAAAATAAAAAGTGATGAAAATAATATAACCAAAAATCTTTTAGAAGCAGCAAAGATAGTTAGTACAAATAAAGAGATAAGAAATAACTTAGAGTTAAGTTATGAAAAAAATAATATAGAAAAAAAGGTTGATGGTTTGATTGAGATATTTAGAGATATTGATATTATTGTGGTCGCAAATATAGATGGAATAAAATATTCGCACCTAGATAAGTCACAAATAGGAGATAAATTTGTTAATCCTGTAGAGTGGGAAAAAATAAAAAAAGGAGAGGGATATTTCTCAAGAATGCTTGGTTCGATGGGAGTTACTTTTAGAAGATTTGAACCAATATATGATAATAAAAATAAAGATATTATTGGATTTGTAATGGTGGGGAAATATTACAAATCAATTTTAGATATGAATAGAAAAACAACTTTGATGTTAGTGTTTTTATTTATAACATCAATAACACTATCTACTATTTTAGCAGCAAATTTTGCAAAAAAAATAAAGAAAAGTTTATTTGGTCTTGATCCAGAAGAGATAGGAAGATTGTATATAGAAGAGCGTTTAATAATAGATAATTTAGAATCTGGGTTAATAGCTTTAAATACAAAAAATGAGATATTGAAAGTAAATAGTGTTTTTTCAAAAAAATATGTAGAGCTTTGTTCTGAGATGGTTTTAAAAAAAGTGAGTCATTATTTGGAAAAGAAAGAGAATACCGCTAGAAATATTGAGGTTTTAATAGATGGTGGATATTACTATGTTAAAATACTACCAATTTATAATTTAAATGAATATTATGGAACAATCTTACTTATAAAAACAAAAGATGACGTAAATAGATATGCAAGAGAGATTACAGGGATAGATCAATTAGTGGATGGAATGAGAGCTAATATACATGAGTTTAAAAATAGATTGCATGTTATTTTAGGGTTGATAAATTTAGACAAAATTGAGATGGCAAAAAAATATATTCTTGAGATTCAAGATTTAAATGAATATGATTTCAAAAAATTTATAAATATAAAAAATCCATTTTTAAAAGCAATATTATTAGGAAAGGATGCTATTTGTAAAGAGAGGAAAATTCAATTTTTAGTAAATGCAGAGTCTTTAGTTTCAACAGAGATTAGAATTCCAATTTTTGAAGATATTAGTACAATTATTGGAAACCTAATAGAAAATTCAATAGAATCATTTAAAGAGTATAATATTAAAGATAAGAGAATAGAGATAAAAATAATAGAAACAGAGAAAGAGATAGAATTTGAAGTATGGGATAATGGAGAACAGATTCCACAAGAAAATTTTATTAAAATATATGAACAAGGATTCTCAACAAAAGGAAGTTCGCGTGGAGTAGGATTGAATATAGTAAAAAATAAAGTTGATTTGTATAGTGGAACTGTTGAGTTTGAGCAAAATGAAGATGGGAAATTTTTTAAAGTAAGGGTGATGAAGTAGTTGAAAAAAGTTTTAGTCGTAGAAGATGATCCAATGGTTGCAATGATAAACATGGAATATATATCTAAAATATCAGATTTAGAGATTGTTGGTTTAGCAATAAATAAGGAAGAAGTCTTTAGATATTTGAAAATAGAAAAGGTTGATTTGATATTGATGGATATTTTTTTAGGCGGAGAAAATGGTTTAGATATTTTAAAAGAGATCAGAGGTGAGGGACATTTAACTGATGTTATTATGATTACGTCAGCTAATGGGAGTGAAGAGATAAAAAAAGCACTCTCTTTTGGGTGTTTAGACTATTTAATAAAACCATTTGATTTTGAAAGATTTAAATGTGCAATCAGAAAGTTTTATGACAGAAATGCTATATTTAACGAAAAAAAGATAGTTCAAGAAGATTTGGATAAACTAAGTTCTGCTTCAGATGAAACAAATATAAATTTACCTAAAGGATTAAATGACAAAACATTGCGGTTAGTTATAGATAAAATTGAAGAGTTAAATGGAAAAGAGTTCAGTATAAAAGAGATTTGTGAACTTGTTGAGATGAGTAACGTATCTACAAAAAAATATCTAGATTATTTGCAAAAAGTAAAACACATTGAAGAGAAAATTATATATGGTAACATAGGTAGGCCACAGTATATTTATAAAAAGAGATAGATTAAAAAAATAGCAGGTTTGTATTAAATTTACAAATACTGCTATTTTTAATATAGGTATTAATTACTATGAATATTAATATACGAAGTACCTTCTGCTACAATATCTACAGGGCCATCTATAAATGTATTACTATTTTCAATAGAAACAATTAAAAAACCACCAGGTTGATTGATTTTTATAGAGTCGATATTTTTATAGGTGTTCAAATAAAATCCAAGAGCAGAGGTTCCAGAAGCACAGCTATTTTCCCAAGTTCCTCCTATACCTTCAATATAAACATATGGAATCATAAATAATTTTTTAGAATCGAAAAACATGACTCCAAAGTTTAAAATTCCATAATTCTTGCAATAATTATGAATTAATTCGAGTAGAAAATTATCAATCTCCTTAGATTCGACGATAAAGTGTGTTATACCTGAGAAATAGAATATATAAATTTGATAGTTATTTAAAACGATAGTTTCGGTAGCGATATAATTAGGCATTTTAATTTTGGCAAAATAGCGATTTTTAAAAGCAGTACCAGTAATTTCTAAATTTAAGGGAGTGGATTCACCAGAACATGTGATAGTGTATATTTTTTTATCTTTAAAGCTATCGTCATTAAATGCAAGAAAAGCACCAAAAGAGCGACAGGCATTTCCGCAGAACTCTCCGCCCATCATTTCCAAGTGAGTTGTATTAATAAAACCTACTTGCTCAGCATCTAAAGAGTTTTTAGTCATTGAAACTTTTGAAATAGCTTTAAATTCATCTTTTATGATATTGTTTTGATGATAAAGTAATGTGATATTTCCAGATGGGTTAATTTTTACGAATTTTAATTCTTTTAAACTCATGTTATCTACCCCCTTAAGTTTTATTTAAGATTTTTATATTGATAATAGTATATACCTCGAAAAGTTTTAATTGTCAAAAAATAAAAAAAACAAAAAATGAAAAAATATTTTCAAAATTTATTGACAAATATCTTGTATATAGAGTAATATTGTTGAAATTACTTACTTGATGAGGTTTTAGAAGTGAAGAATAAAAAATATTTTTTAGGATTACTATTAGCAGGAATTACAGTAACTGGATGCGGATCAAAAGACAGTTCGAGTTCAAAAAACAATGAATCAAAAATTGTAACAGTCTCTTTAGGATCAAAGCCAAAAAGTTTAGATCCAACAATGTACAATGAAATCCCATCTCTATCTATCGTAAAACAAATATATAATACACTTTTTAAAATAGATTTGAATGGAAATATAGTTCCAGAATTAGCGGAATCATTCGAATATGTAACTCCAACTGAGTTGGTAATAAAGTTAAAAAAAGGAGTTAAGTTTCATAATGGAGAGGAATTAAAAGCGAGTGATGTAGTTTTTAGTATAAAGAGAATGACAGAAAAACCAGCTACTAAAGTTATGTTAGATGTGGTTCAATCTGTAGAGGCAGATGGAGAATACGGAGTTATAATAAAATTAAAGGAACCATCAGCACCTTTATTATTTACATTATCTTATCCATTGACTGCTATTTTAAATGAAAAATATATTTTAGAAAAAGGAAATAACATAGGAACAGATGCTATGGGAACAGGAGCATTCAAATATGCCAATTGGGGAGATGGCGAAAAAATTCAATTAGTGGCTAATGAAAACTATTTTGGTGATAAAGCTAAAATAGATGAACTTATATTTAGAGCAATTCCAGAAAATACAAGTAGGTTAGCTGCTCTAGAAACAGGAGAGATAGATATAACAACTGTTGCACCTATAGATGTTCAAACTGTGGAAAGTAATAACGAGCTATATGCAGTTTCATTCCCAACAACATCTACGGAATATTTGACTTTAAATATGAACAGAGAACCATTTAATAATAAAGAATTTAGGAAAGCACTACACCATGCAATAGATAAACAAAGTATTGTAGATGCAGTATATTTAGGTAAAGCTAGCGTGGCAAATACGATTGTAAACCCAACTGTTTTTGGAAGCGATCAAACTATTGGAAAAACAGATTATGATCCAGAAAAAGCCAAGGAATATTTAGAAAAATCAGGAGTAAAAAATAGAACAATAAAAATAATGTCAAATGATAATTTGGTAAGACTTCAAGCAGCTCAGATAGTTCAAGCTAATTTGAAAGAGATTGGAATAAATGCAGAGATAGAAACTGTTGAGTGGGGAACTTATTTACAAATGACGGCTCAAGGAGACTATGACATCTTTATTGGTGGATGGGTTGCAGGAACATCAGATGCAGATATAGTTTTATTCCCACTACTTCATAGTAGCTATAAGGGAGGAGCAGGAAACAGAGCTAATTTTGATAACAAAGATTATGATAAACTGGTAGAGTTAGGAAGAACATCAACTGAACCTTCTGAAAGATTGAAAGCATATTCAGAAGCACAAACAATTTTAGAAGAGGAAAGTCCATTAATTCCTTTATATTATAAGAATGAAAATATGGGATTAAATAAAAGAATTACAAATTTTGAAGCTATGCCAAATCTGATTCATGATTATTCAATAATAGAGATTAAAGATTAGTTTAAAGATTGACAAAACTCTTTCATGAGAGTATGATAATTAACAATTTAGAGAGTGGGAGGAGATTATGAAATTAGATTTGCATTATACACTAGAATTTACAAAAGAGATTTTAAATATTCCGAGTCCAGCTGGGTATACAGAAAAAGCCATGGATAGAATTGCTAAAGAGTTGGATTTTTTAGGTTTTACTTATACTTATAGCAGAAAAGGTTGTTTGATTGTTAAGCTTGAAGGAGAGGATAGTTCATATACAAGATTACTTTCAGCACACGTAGACACTCTTGGAGCAATCGTAAAAAAAGTAAAAAAAAATGGTCGTTTAGAACTGTTAAATATTGGTGGATATGCTTGGGGATCGGTTGAAGGAGAAAATGTAACTATTCATACTTTAGATGGAAGAGAGTATGAGGGAACAGTTCTTCCAGTTAAAGCATCAGTTCATGTTTATGGGGATATTCCAAGAGAGATGCCAAGAACGGCTGAAACCATGGAAGTCAGATTGGACTATGATGTTTTTAGTGAAGTAGATACGAGAGCGTTAGGGATTTGTCAAGGAGATTTTGTAAGCTACGAAACAAATACTAGAGTTACAGAGTCAGGATATATAAAATCAAGATATTTGGATGATAAACTTTGTGTAGCACAAGTTTTAACATACTTGAAATATTTAAAAGATAATAAGAAAAAACCTAAAAATAATCTATATCTTTACTTTTCAAATTTTGAAGAGGTAGGGCATGGAGTTTCAGAGATTCCTAAAGATGTAGATGAGTTTGTAGCTTTAGACATTGGACTTGTAGCGGAAGATGCAGATGGTGATGAGAAAAAAGTAAGTATTGCAGCAAGAGATAATAAAACTGTTTATGATTTTGGAATAAGAAAAAAAATACAAGCAGCAGCAGATAAGCATGGAATAGCCTACACAGTTGGAGTATATAATAGATATGGTTCAGATGCCACAGCTTCAATTCTTCAAGGAGCAGATTTGAGATATGCTTGTATTGGACCAAATGTAGATGCGACACATCACTATGAAAGAACTCATATAGATGGAGTAGTTGAAACAATAAAACTTTTAATAGCATATTTATAGAAAAGTAAAAGGGCTACAAATTATTTTGTAGCCCTTTAAATTTAATATTTTATTTTTTTAAAACTTTATCTTTATCTAGTTCAATTTTTAGAGTTTCAGCAAGTTTTAAGTAGTTATCCCAAGCTGTATTTCTTCTTGTGAAACCGCTAGTTTTATAGTTTCCACTTCTTTCAGTAGCTGGTAAATCTGTTAAATCTAAAAGGTTTTGAGTTTTTATAACTTTATCATTTAAAGCGTCCATTTGAACATTGAATCCAATACGAGAAGGTTCATCATACATGATACTCCAGTATTTAGATTGTCTGTAGAACTCTTTTGAAGTTTTATCCTTTATCTCATCTTTAGAATCAGCAAAAATTTCATCATATCTGCACTCTACAATTTTTCCATTTTCAATAATAACTTTTAAAAATCCAGTTAATCCATTTTCAAATTTTTCAGAAATACTATAGTATTTTGAGTTAGATTTTTTATTCATAGAAATACTCAATTTTTCTGCTAATGGAAGCATAGATTGCTGTATACTATTTGATGCTCCAGCAACGGTATCAAAATCTCCAGTTAGTCTTTGTTCTGTAATCATTTGATTTTCAGCGACTAATACACCCTCTATCCAAGAAACTCCTGCTTTTTCTGCCATTGAGAAGTTATATGGCGATAACCTTTTTGAAACATTTTGATAAAAACGATTGTAGTAATTTGGTCTTGTCAATTCATTAAACTCAACATGAACCAATTTCCCATTGTTTTTTACTACCTCAAGAGTTCCAAGATGACCTTGACGGAATCTTTCTTCAATTCTGTAGTAATCTCCCTTTACGATACCTTGTTTTGGTTGTACTGACCAATTTGGTATTTTACTTTCAGCTACCGATAAAGCTGAAGATAAGATAAATGCACTAATTAAAAAAAATTTTTTCACGTGTTCCCTCCAAAAAATTGTTACTATAGTACAGTATACCTTTATTTTAACTTTTGAGTCAATATTCTAAATGGTGAAAATATGATATAATAATACAGTATTTTGAACAAAATTAGCTTTAAGAGGAGTTATGAAATGGTTTTAGGGGAATTTTTAAAAAGAAAAGATGTTAAGTTATCTGGAAAGAGATATTTTGTAGATGCCTTAGGAGCAATGGCTTTAGGTATGTTTTCAACTTTAATCACAGGATCGATATTAAATATGATAGGAGAGAGATTAGGGATTCTTTTTCTGTCACAGGTTGTATGGCCGACAGCTAGAAATATGGCCGGACCAGCTATTGGAGTAGCAATAGCATATGCTTTAAAAGCACCGCCATTAGTTTTATTTTCATCAACTTTTACAGGAGCAATTGGATATTCTTTAGGAGGGCCAGTCGGTGCTTATGCAGCTGCTTTAATCGGATCTGAATTAGGAAAGATGATATCAAAAGAAACAAAAGTAGATATCATTTTAACACCGGTGGTAACAATGATGGCAGGTAGTATTGTAGGAGTATATTTTGGTCCGATTTTAGATAAGATGATGACAGCTTTAGGATTTATTATAATGCAGACAACAGAATTACAGCCTTTATTTATGGGAGCTTTAATCTCTGTATTTATGGGAATGGCTTTGACGCTTCCAATAAGTAGTGCTGCAATAGCGATGATGTTAAAATTAGAAGGACT
Organism: Cetobacterium sp. ZWU0022; assembly: GCF_000800875.1. NCBI lineage: Bacteria > Fusobacteriati > Fusobacteriota > Fusobacteriia > Fusobacteriales > Fusobacteriaceae > Cetobacterium > Cetobacterium sp. ZWU0022. Next base: position 51,634 of record NZ_JRJZ01000041.1, on the reverse strand, counting down.
AGCCGCAGGAGCTGCAACTTTAGGGTGCTGTACACAGATGGTTGGTTTTGCAGTTATAGGATTTAAAGAGAATGGTTGGGGAGGATTAGTTGCTCAAGGTCTTGGAACTTCTATGCTACAATTTTCAAATATAGTAAAGAATTGGAAAATATGGATACCGTCAATTTTAGGATCTATAATTTTAAGTCCACTAGTAACTATAGTTTTTAAGATGGAAAATACCTTTGCAGGAGCTGGAATGGGAACAAGTGGTTTGGTAGGAATTTTTGAAAGCTATGTAGCGATGTCAAAAATTGGTAGAGGTGGAAGTAAAATGATTTTAATAATAATTGTTTTATATGTTATTCTTCCTGCTATAGTAACATATTTAATCTCAGTTTTTATGAGAAGGAAAAATTATATAAAAGATGGTGATTTAAAAATAGAATCATAAAACTAAAAAACACTTAAAGTATTAATTCATGTGAATTAATATTTTAGGTGTATTTTTTTTATCATAAATCCGCAAAAAATACAAAATAAATTTTAAATAAAATAAAAATAAAAAAATATTTGCAAAAAATACAATAAAGAGTTATAATTTTTAAAAATTTTTACTAGGGGGAAGAGAGATGTTAGTATATTTTTTTAAAAGAATTTTGACAACTATTTGCACACTTTTTTTAGTTATCACATTGACATTTTTTTTAATGAGGTTAATGCCTGGAGGACCTTTCGATGGTGAAAAAAATATCCCACCAAAAATTAAGATAAAATTAGAAGAAAAATTTGGATTGAATAAACCTTTAAGTCAACAGTATATCTCTTATGTAAAGGACCTGACTAAAGGAGATTTAGGACCGAGTATGAAGAGAGAAGGAAGAACAGTAAATTGGATTATTGGGTATTCGTTTCCAACATCTGCAAAATTAGGTTTGGTTGCAGTACTAATATCTTTGACCGTAGGAATATCTTTAGGTATTTTAGCAGCGTTAAATTTTAATAAATGGCCGGATTCTGTTTGTATGGTGCTTTCAACCTTAGGAGTTACTATTCCAAGTTTTGTTGTAGGGGTATTTCTGATGTATATTTTTGGAGTTAAATTAAAAATGGTACCAATTGTAGGATTAAAAACATGGGATTCATATATTCTTCCGAGTATTGCTCTTTCTGGATATTCAATCGCATTTATAGCTAGATTGACACGTTCAAAATTGATTGAGGTAATGAAATCAGATTATATTAGAACAGCTAGAGCAAAAGGTTTAAGTAAAGGAAGAATTATTATAAAGCACGCTCTTAGAAATACATTGATACCAATTGTAACTTATGTAGGACCTTTAGTAGCTGGTATCTTAACTGGAAGTTTTGTTATAGAGAAAATATTTGCAATTCCAGGATTAGGAAGTGAATTTGTAACAACTATAACAAATAGAGATTATACGGTCATTTTAGGTGTAACTATCTTTTATAGTGCATTTTTAATGATTTGTAACTTAATTGTAGATTTACTTTATGTAGTTATAGATCCAAGAATTAAACTTGATAAATAGGGGGCATTTATGAATAACGATTTAGATTTTACCTTTGTTCTAGAAAGTGAAAAGGTAAAAGATGAAATAACTAGGAAAAGTTTTACATTTGCACAGGATGCATGGAGAAAATTAAAAGGAAATAAATTATCTATAGCTGGATTAATTTTTATTATTTTGATAACAGTCTTAGCAGTTGTTGTTCCGATGCTTTCGAGTTATAGTATCTTTGAAACAGATTTAGGAAAAACTAATCAATTTCCAAGTATGACTCATCTCTTTGGAACAGATCAATTGGGAAGAGATATATTTGTAAGAGTTATGTTTGGTGCACGATATTCATTAGCAATTGCGTTTATAGCTTCTTTTTTAAATCTAATCATAGGAATCTTATATGGTGGAATTTCAGGATATTTTGGTGGCCGAATAGATATGATAATGATGAGAATTGTGGATATAATATACTCAATTCCTATGACAATATATGTAATTTTGATTATGGTAACTTTTGAAAAAGGTGGTTTTTTAAATATAGTACTAGCTTTAGCACTTTCATATTGGATTGGAATGGCTAGAATTGTTAGAGGGGAAATTCTACAACTAAAACAACAGGAATACATCTTAGCCGCTAGAACTTTAGGAGCTTCAAATAGAAGAATTTTATTTAAACACCTTTTACCAAACAGTATGAGTTCAATAATAGTGACGTTGACATTACAAATACCATCGGCTATATTCACAGAAGCATTTCTAAGTTTTATTGGACTTGGGATAACTCCACCAGCTGCATCTTGGGGAACTTTGGCAAATGATGCACTAGGAGGATTTAGACTTTATCCATATCAACTTATATTTCCAACTTTGGCGATATGTTTTACGATATTAGCTTTTAATCTTTTAGGTGATGGATTAAGAGATGCATTAGATCCGAAGGTTAGGGGGTAGAATATGAAAAAATTATTGGAAGTTAAAAATTTGAAAACATCATTTACAACGCATCATGGAGAGGTTCAAGCGGTAAGAGGAGTTACTTTTGATTTGTTAAAAGGCGAAGTTTTAGGAGTAGTTGGTGAATCGGGAAGTGGAAAAAGTATAACGATGATGAGTATAATGAAACTTTTAGAGGAGAATGGAGAAATAAAAGAGGGAGAGATTACTTTCAATAATGAAAGAATTGATAGACTCACAGAGAAAGAGATGAACTCAATAAGAGGAGATAAAATTTCGATGATATTTCAAGATCCTATGACATCGTTAAATCTTTTAATTCCTATTGGAAAACAGATAACAGAGACTTTGATTGTACATAAAGGTATGAGTAAAAAAGATGCGTTTGAAAAAGGAGTTCAGTTGTTAGAAGATGTTGGAATACCAATGGGGAAAACTAGAATGAAGCAGTATCCACATGAGTTTTCAGGTGGTATGCGTCAAAGGGTTATGATAGCAATGGCATTAGCAACAAACCCGGAGCTTCTAATAGCAGATGAACCGACAACAGCTTTAGATGTAACTATTCAAGCTCAGATTTTAGATTTAATGAGAAAAATAAAGAAAACTAGTGATACATCAATCATTCTTATTACTCATGACTTAGGAGTGGTTGCAGAGATGTGCGATCGTATCAATGTTATGTATGGTGGAGTTATTGTTGAACAAGGTATGACGAGAGATATATTTTATAATACGAAACATCCTTATACTTTAGGACTTTTAAAAAGTGTACCTAATCCAGAAAGGGTGGGAAAAGAAAAGTTAAAACCTATAATGGGAACACCTCCAGATTTATTAAATCCGCCAAAGGGATGCCCTTTTTATCAAAGATGTGAATATTCTATGAAAGTGTGTAAGGATAATATGCCACCATTTTTTGAGATAGATGAAAATCATAGATCTGCTTGCTGGTTAAATCATAAAGACGCACCTAAAGTTGGAATAAATTAATCGGGAGGAAGTTATGGAGAAGAATTTATTAGAGATAAAAAATCTATGTAAGTATTTTAATATAAAAAATAGTGTTTTTGAAAAAAAGAGAAAGATTTTAAAAGCTGTTGATGGAGTTTCTTTAGAGATTAGAAAGGGGGAAACTTTAGGTTTAGTTGGAGAATCTGGATGTGGAAAAACAAGTTTAGGAAGAACGATTGTTAAATTATATGAACCAACTTCTGGAGATATAATTTATGATGGAGAAAATTTAACGAATTTAAATTTTCAAGAGATGAAGAATTTTAGAAGAAAAATTCAAATGATATTTCAAGATCCATATGCATCTCTTAATCCTAGACAAACTATAGGAGATATAATAAAAGAGCCCATGGAGATTCACAATCTTTATAGTAAAGAGGAAAGAGGAAGAAAAGTTTTAGAAACTTTAGAATTGGTAGGATTAAATGCTACACATATGAGTAGATATCCACATGAGTTTTCAGGAGGTCAAAGACAACGGGTTGGTATAGCTAGAGCATTAGCGTGCAATCCCGAGTTTATTGTTTGTGATGAGCCAATTTCCGCTTTGGATGTATCTATTCAAGCACAGATTATAAATACTTTAGAGGAACTACAAGAAAAATTGGGATTGACTTATTTGTTTATAGCTCATGATTTATCAATGGTAAAACATATTTCGGATAGAGTTGGAATAATGTATTTAGGAAAATTAGTTGAAATATCAGATAGTGATAGGGTATATGATAAACCTATGCATCCATACACTCAAGCATTACTTTCAGCAATTCCAATACCGGATCCAGATATATCGTTAAAAAAAGAGAGAATAATATTAGAGGGGGATATACCGACTCCTATCAATCCAAGTGGAGGATGTAGATTTAAAAGTCGTTGTCCAAAGGCATTTGAAAAGTGTCAAACAATAGAACCTGAATTGAAAGAGGTAGAGAAAAATCATAAAGTTGCATGTCATTTATATAACAAAGTTTAATTTATCATATACTAATTTTAAAAGGAGGAGTTTATGTTAGGGAGATTAAATGGAAAAAATTTAGCATTAGCATCAATGGTTTTATTTTTAGCAGCATGTGGAGGGAAAAGTGAAGAGAAAGTAGCAGAAAATTCTACGACATCTAAAAAAAATGCAATATCATATAATTTAGGAAGTGATCCAAAAACAATAGATCCACAACTGAATACAGCGGTTGATGGATCGATAGTTTCTTCAAATGTGTTTGAAGGATTATTTGCAGAGGGAGAGGATGGGAAATCAGTTCCAGCAGCGGCAGAATCTGTAGATATATCAGCAGACGGATTAGTTTATACATTTAAAATAAGAGAAGGAGCAAAGTGGTCAGATGGAAAATTAGTTACAGCAAATGATTTTGTGTATTCTTGGAAAAGAGGACTGACAGCAGATACAGCTATGGAATATGCATATCAACTATTTTATATAAAAAATGGAGAGAAATTTTACAATGGTGAAGTTGGAGAAGCTGAACTAGGTGTGAAAGCTATAGACGATAGAACATTACAAGTAACTTTAGAAAATGCGACACCATATTTTTTATCTTTAACAGCGTTTCCTGCATATTTCCCTTTGAGAGAGGATATTGTTAAAGATAATTCAAGTTGGGCAATAGATGCTAAAACATATATAGGAAATGGGCCATTTAAGATTAAAACTTGGAATCCTAAAGAGAATATAGTTTTAGTTCCAAATGATAACTATTGGGGTAGATCAGAAGTAAAATTAGACGAGTTAAGATTTGATATGATAGTGGATGATAAAACATATTTAAATGCGTTCAAATCAGGAGAGATTGATATAATAGATTCACCACCAACAAGTGAGATACCATCACTTTTGTCTAGTGGAGAGGGGAAAGTATATCCTTATTTAGGAACATATTTTTATGTAGTGAATGTATCGGGATCAGGAACGTCTCCAGAAGTGACTAAATTCTTAGGAGACTCAAAAGTTAGAAAAGCACTAGCACTTTCGATTAATAAAAAACTTATTGTAGAACAAGTTATGAAAGGTGGACAACTTCCAGCTAGAAGTTTTGTGCCAGAGGGAATTGTAGCTACTGATGGAAAAGACTTTACGGAGAATAGTAAATATTTACCAGCAGAAGGAGATATAGAGTTAGCTCAAAAATTACTAGTTGAAGCGGGATATACATCACCAGAATCGATGCCGAAGATAACATTTACATTTAATACAGGAGATGCTCATGCTATGGTAGCTCAAGCTGTTCAAGATATGTGGAAAAAGAATTTAGGTGTAGAGGTTGAGTTAAAAAATGAGGAGTGGGCAGTGTTCCAAACAACAAGAAGTAATAAAAATTATGATATAGCAAGACATGGGTGGATAGCTGATTATAATGATCCTATGAACTTCTTAGATTTATGGTTAACAGGCGGAGGAAATAACGATGCGGGATATTCTAATCTGGAATATGATAAATATGTAAGAGATGCTCAAAAAGAAAGTGATCCAGATAAAAGAACAGCTTTACTTCATAAAGCAGAAGATATTTTGATGGAAGATATGCCAGTAATACCATTATATTACTATACGAGTGTAGTTGTGGCTAATCCGAAAGCAAAAGGATGGATTAAATCACCATTAGGTGGATATTTCTTTAAAAAAGCATATGTGGAGAATTAAGAGAAATTAGTACAAAAAGAAAAAACTGGTCAAATTTATATTCGACCAGTTTTTTCTTTTTGTTTGTATTTTTTCTTTTAATATTTTAAGTTTTTATGCTTTCAAATAGTTATATTCTTTCATCACTCTTTTTACATAGTTTTGAGTTTCTTTGAACGGAGGAATGCCGTTATATTTCTTAACATTTCCAATACCAGCATTATATGATGCTAAAGCTAAAGTAAGATTATTCTTATTTTGTTCTAGACACCAAGCAATATACTTAGTTCCTCCTTTTATATTTGAATTGATATTATTTGGATTTACCTTCATAAGTTTAGCAGTTTTAGGCATAAGTTGCATAAGTCCAGTTGCACCAACATGTGATACAGTACTTTGCTTAAAATCACTTTCAACTTTTATGATTGCAGCAATCAATTCAGGTTCAACATCATGACTGTTTGAGTGTTCCATAATACTATTATATATATTAGTAGCAGTTGCTTGAGTTTTAGTATGTTTTTCTATGTAAGTTTTTATTTTGCTTGAAGAGTTGTTCTCTTGAGAGAAAACACAAATTGTTAAAAGAAAAAATAATGCGATAAATCTAAACTTCAATAAAAATCACCTCTCGTAAAAAAATCATCTGTGAATATTATAACATAAAAATCACAAAAATGGAAATTTTTGTTCTGTTTAAAAATGTGTATGAGTTTAAAATACTCAAGGCTTCAGCAATCCTATCATTAATTTTTTTAATAACAAAACTGGAAGGGATATATCAAATTAACTCTAAATTTACGAGAAGTTAATTTTATTTTAACATCATTTTGTTACAATAATTTTATGATAACACTAGGAGGAGAAAACATATGATATTTAAGGGGAAATTTGATAATAATAAAAAAGTTGAAAAATTAGAATATAAATTTGAAATTCCAGAGGGAACAAATAGAATATCACTAAATTTGACTAAAGGACCATTTCAACATGTTTTGATATCTTTAGAAGATAGTGAAGGAAGAACAAGAGTTTTGACATCTTTTAAAACTTTTAAAAAGAAATATTATGTGACTACACATTGGGAGAGTACATCAAATTGTTGTATTCCTGGAGATATTCCACCAGGAGAATGGAAGATAAAACTACTAAAACCATATTTGGTTGAGTCTGAGTTTGAACTTGAAGTTGCAGTTGAAAATGGAAATTTAATAAAAAAAGAAAATATGAAAAAGATTAGTTTAAAAGAGCATTATCCAGACATAAAAGAGTGGTATGCAGGAGAGTTACATAATCATACAACAGTTTCTGATGGAAGTATAACATTAAAAGATTTAAAAAAAGAGATTTTAGAAAAGGGCATAGATTTTATATTTCCGACAGAGCATAACAGTATATTGACTAAATATCCTGATTTAGATAAACCAATTATTCCTTCAACAGAATTAACGTTAGATGACTTAGGTCACTTTAATCTTTTTGGATTGAGACAATTTATAGATTATTATGATTTTATAGAGGAGAACGAAAAGAGAGAGGAATCTCTGAAAAAAATATTTGCAGAAGTAAAAAAACAGGGAGGATATGTCTCATTAAATCATCCATTTCATAATAGTTCAAAGATGTGTTTAGGATTATTTTATAATATAGATTTAAAAGATTTAGATTTTATAGAAGTTATAAATTCACCAACGTCACTCGATAGAAATTCATACTACGATAAAAAAGCTTTAGAGGCCTTAGATATGTTGTGGAAAGATGGACATAAAATATTTGCAGTCGCTGGAAGTGATAATCATGGAATAACTTTAGGTGATCCATTAAATTATATTAGATTAGAAAAGTATTCAACTAAAAATATTTTGGAAAATTTAAAAAAGGGAAGAACATACATCTCTAGAGTGGGAGAGATAAAATTGAGGATGGAAAATGATGGAGATGTTATTTATCCAGGAGATGAAGTAGACGGTGAAGTTTTAATTAAAGTATTTTCTTCACAAAGTTTAGTGTGGAAAGTCATAAAAAATGGAAAAGTAATACATACTGGAAAAGGAAAAGAGTTGACTGTGACTCAATATGTATCTAGTGGAGAGTATTTAAGAATAGAAGGAGTTTCAGAAGATCACGAACCAATGGTAATTATAAATCCGATATATAATGCTTTAAAAGTACCTACACTAGAGAAATGGTTTGATGTGAAAGATGTTGTTTGGAGAGATTAGAAAAATCTAAATTGAACAAAAATTCGAAATATTTTGTTCAAAAAAAGGTTGATTTTCAAAATAAAAAAGAGTATTATTTCCTTACAAGGATGTCTACAAATTAAGGAGGAATCAAAAATGTCATACGTATTTTTTATGCCAACAATCTCTTATATGGGAGAAGGATCAGTAAAAGGTTTAGGAAACGAAATTCATTCTAGAGGACTAAAAAAAGCTTTAATCGTAACAGATCATGTTCTAGTTCAAATTGGGTTAGTTAAAAGTTTAACAAATTTATTAGATAAAAATGGAATAGGTTATGTTATCTATGACGAAACAAAACCAAATCCAACTGTAACAAATGTAAATCATGGATTAAAAGCTTTAAAGGATAATCATTGTGACTTTGTAATATCGTTTGGTGGAGGGTCACCTCATGATGCAGCGAAAGGAATAGCTTTAGTAGCTTCAAATGGTGGAGATATTAAAGATTATGAGGGAGTAGATAAATCAAAATATCCTCAACTACCTTTAATCGCTATAAATACAACAGCAGGGACAGCATCAGAAATGACAAGATTTTGTATAATAACAGATGAAGAAAGACATGTGAAAATGGCTATAGTAGATAAGCATGTAACTCCACTTATTGCGGTGAATGATCCAGAATTAATGCTAAATATGCCAAAAAGTTTAACGGCAGCAACAGGAATGGATGCTTTGACTCATGCTATAGAGGCGTATGTTTCTACGATAGCAACTCCAGTAACTGATGCATGTGCAGAAAAAGCGATTGAGTTAATCTCAAAAAATTTAAGAGAAGCAGTTGAGAATGGGCAAGATATAAAAGCTAGAGATAATATGGCTTATGCTGAATATTTGGCAGGAATGGCGTTTAATAGTGCATCTTTAGGATATGTTCATGCCATGGCTCATCAACTTGGTGGATTCTATGATTTACCACACGGTGTTTGTAACGCTATCTTATTACCACATGTTGTTAGATATAACGCTTCTGTATCGGAAGAGAAATTAAGAAAAGTAGCTATCTTGATGGGAGTTAATCCCCATGATATAAAAGATAAAAATCCAGCGGATTTAGCTATTGAATCTATAAAAAAATTGTCTAAAGATATAGGAATTCCAGCGGGAATAAAAGAGCTTGGAGCTAAAGAGGAGGATTTTGTAACTCTAGCGACAAATGCATTAAAAGATGCATGTGGATTAACAAATCCAAAACAAGCAACATTAGATGAAATAATAGAAATTTATAGAAACGCAATGTAATTAAAAAAATATAAAATTATTTGTAAAAGTGTTAGAAAAAAATCTAGCACTTTTTTTATAGAGTTTAGTAGTTTTTATTCTGATGAAGAGGCAATAAATAATATATTAAGAAAAATATAGAATAACTTTTACCTTTATTTTACATAAATTTAATCATGATTTTACAAATATAAGTTAAAATGAGTTAAATTAAAAAAAAGGGGGCAAAAAAAATTGAGTAAAACTAAATTTAAATTAGCAGCACTAACAGCATTTTTAACGATAGCAGGAACAGCACAGGCAGTAGCTTTAAAAGATGTGAAACCAGGATTTGCTAAAAATGTAATTTTCCTTATTCCAGATGGATCGAGTTCAACAGTTTCAACATTGGCAAGAGCGGTATATAATGATGGAGAAAGTTTAAATATAGATGCATTGGCATCTGGTTTAGTAAAAACTTATAACTCTGATACTTTTATAGCTGATTCGGCACCTGCAGGAACAGCACTTGCAACAGGATGGAAAACACAGGATAAGTTAATAGGTGTAAAACCTAAAGCTGCAACTTTAAAAGGAGCTAGAGTTCCAGAAGTAGGAGACGAATTAGCACCAGCAGCATCAGTGTTAGAAGCGGCTAAATTAAATGGTAAAGCAGTAGGGATTGTAGCAACATCAGAAGTATTGCACGCTACACCAGCAGATTTCACTACTCACTCAATTCATAGAAATAATTACTCTGTAATAGGAGAACAACAAGTTCATCAAAACTTAAATGTAGTTTTTGGTGGAGGAAAAAGTTACCTAAAAAAAGATAATGCAACTGAGGCAAATTCAAAGAAACGTACTGATGGGGAGGATATGCTAGAGGCTTTAACAGCTAATGGATATAATATAGTACAAACTTTGGATGAAATGAAAAGCTTAAATAAGGATTTTGTATGGGGATTATTTGCTGAGAAGGATATACCTTATGATTTAGATCGTGATAAGAAAACAGTTCCATCTTTAGCAGAGATGACAGAGAAAGCAATTGAATTACTTTCAAAAGATGAAGATGGATTCTTCTTAATGGTAGAGGGATCAAAAGTTGATTGGGCAGGACATGCAAACAATCCTGTTGCAATAACTTCAGAGTTTATGGCCTTTGACAAAGCTGTAGGAGTTGCTTTAGAGTATGCTAAGAAGAATAGTGATACACTAGTAGTTGCTGTAACAGACCATGGAACAGGTGGAATCTCTATAGGAAATCTAGCTACATCATCAAATTATCCAGAGTTACCAATGGATGTATTTACAAAAGATATGAGAAAAGCTAAGTTTACAGAAGTATTAACAGCAGAGAAGATATTAGCTAATAAATCAGCTGCAAAATCTTTAGCAAAAGATATGTTAGGTTTAGAGCTAACAGATGCAGAGTTAGAAGGAATAAATAAAGCTGATAAAACATCAGGAATTGAAGCGGTTTTAGGAAAAGCTATGAGTGAAAGAGCACATTTAGGATGGACAACAAATGGTCATACAGGAGAGGATGTACCTCTTTATGTGTATACATCTAATTACGCTAATCAATTAACAGGAACAGTAAATAATTCAGATATTGCACTTTATATAGCTAAAGCTATGAATTTAGATTTAGATGCAGCGACAAATGAGCTATTTGTTCCAGGAAAAAGAATAAAAGAGATGGGAATTGATGTAAATATAGACATGACAAATAAATTCCAACCAATATTTACTTTATCTAAGGGTGGAAAGAAGTTTGTGTTCCAAGAGAATAAGAACTACTACGAGTTAGATGGAAAAAAAGTTAAATTTAATGGAATTGTTGTATTTAATGGTAAGGATGTATTTATTCCAAATGCAGCTTTAAAAGATATAATATAATCTTTTTATAGAAAAAAGACGAGAGGTTTTAAAACTTCTCGTCTTTTAAATTTTTTGTTATTTTATACATAGCACATGGTATTCACCATTGATAACGCTAGTTCCTTCTGTTTCGTGTTCGAATCCTGGGAATTGTTTGTCCCAAGTAGAAAGAGCTTTTAAATATGTAATTTGTGGACTATTAGAATCTCCAAAGTTTTCACCAGACATCAGCATAGGAATTCCAGGAGGATAAGGAATAACAGCATTTGCCGCGACTCTATTTTCTAATTGTGTAGCTGGTACTAGTTCAACTTCATTTTTAACAACTTTATTATAAGCTTGTCTAGGAGTAATTACTTGTTCAGGTAGACTAGAATACGCTTCATCTAGATATTTACCCAAATTATGTTCTTTTAAGTAATGGAAAATTTCATCACCTAAGTCTTTCATTCCAAGAGTACCATATCTGTCTTCACGTCCTTTAACTAATTCAGGGAATATCTTACCTAAAGGGGTATTATTATCATAATCTTTTTTGAAAGCTATCAGAAGATCTAAAAGTGTTCCCCACTTTCCCTTAGTTATTCCCATTGAGAATAAAAACATAACTTGGAAATCTGTTGTTCTTGTAGGAACAACACCATATTTAGAAAAATAATATGCTACAAGTTCAGCAGGTACTCCTATGTCTGCAAGATCTCCATTATCACACATACCTGGGGAAAGAATACTAACCTTGATAGGATCTAACATTGCCCAATCTTCAGGAAGGTTATCAAAACCATGCCAAATATCTCCAGGCTTCATTTTCCAACACTCCTGATCTGTCATTAGAAGTTCAGTTGGAGCATCTTCAAAATTATAAACTTTACCAGTTGATTTATCTGTTACAGTTTCAACATTCCATGGTTTGAAGAACCATTCTCCTTTATCCTTATATTCTTTATGATATTTTGCGACCATTTTTCTAAAGTCGATAGCTTCTTTTAAAACTTCATCAGTTAAATATTTACCAGTTTTTCCCTCCATCATAGCAGCACCAATTTCATTTGAAACAGCGATAGCATACAAAGGAGATGTTGTAGAGTGCAGCATATAAGCTTGATTAAATCGCTCCTCACTTATAGGATTACTTCCTTTTCTCATATGAATGTATGAAGCTTGAGATAAAGCGTTTAAAAGTTTATGAGTAGAGTGTGTTGCAAAGATTGTAGCATGACCATTGTAATCCTTTGCATCTCCTCTCATAGCATAATGATTCGTATAAATTTCATTAAATTTAGCATATCCATACCACGCCTCATCGAAATGGATATTTTGTATATATGGTTGGAAAATATCTTCCACTTTTTTAGCATTGTAACAAACACCGTCATATGTACAGTTAGTAACAACTGTGTATAAAGGTTTTTGCTTCTTCATAGAAGCTGGAATTAAACAGCTATTTTCTATTTTGCCAAGAACTTCGTCTTCAGACATTTCGGTTGGTAGAATTGGACCTATTATTCCATATCGATTTCTAGTTGGCTTCATATAAACTGGTTTTGCTCCAGTTAACATTAAACCTTGTTCGATAGATTTATGACAGTTTCTATCAAGTAAGGCAATATCATCTTCAGTTAGTGTTCCTTGCATAATAGTTCTATTAGAACCAGAAGTACCAACTAAAACATTATATGATCTGTCTGAACCAAATATTTTTGCTGCTAATTTCTCCCCCTCTAGGAAAGCACCCGTATGGTCTAATAAAGAGCCGATACAAGTTCTTTCAATACCAGTGTCAGTTCTGAACAGATTTTCATCATAAAAATCGAAGAATCTTTGTCCTAATGCAGTTTTAGTAAAACCAACACCTCCTTGATGACCAGGAGCTGCCCATGAATACTCAGCAACTTTATTGTAGTTGAAAACTGCTTTTGTTAAAGGTGGAAGTAATTCATCATTATATCTTTCAACAGCTCTTTGAATTCTTTCACCTAGAAATGTTATTTCCTCTTGTAATAACCATATAATCTCTTCAACATTTTCATAAATCTCTCTACTTAAAGTTTCTAAAGCATCAGCCTTATGAGTTAAAAGAAAAACAGGAACTCCTTCTTGAGATTCATGGAGCTTTTCAATAATATTTAAAGCTTCTTTTTCCTCTTTATTGCTAGGCCAAGATAAAAGAAGGCAATCAATAGCTTTATCGTAAGAGATAACATCTTCTAAATCTTCATAAGATTGAGATATATATATTCCAAGATTTCTTCTACTTAATTCTTCTAAAAGAAGAGTACTTCTATTAGCAATTTCAGTTCCCTCCTTTATTCCATCATTAAAAAATACAATTTTGTTTTTATTTCCATCTATAATTTTTTTCATAAAAATAACCTCCATTTATCCAAGTAAAACTTTATAGTTTGCAATTGTATAAAATACTCCAATTATTCCACTTGCTATTATTAAACCGGCAAATATTTTTTCACCATGAGTAAAAATTGGTTTTCCATCACTGCTTTCCAATCTAGCTTTTCTAAAAACAGGAATTCCCAAAGCATAAATGATAGCTGCAACCAGAAAATAACTTAAACCAGCAGCATATATTAGCCAAGCTGCATAAATACTACCAAGTACTCCAGTTAAAAGAGCCTTTTCTCTACTTATAGGAGAGGCATTAGGGAAATCACCACCAGCTTTTGAAATTCTCCATAGGTATAGTGTACAAATAAAATAGCAAGGTAGAATCATAACTCCTGTAATACTAAGCATTAGATTCCAAGCATTATTAGAAAAATAAACTACAATCATACATAGTTGCATAAGAATAGATGAAACTAATAAAGAATATGAAGGGGATTCATTTTTATTTTCAGTAGCAAAAACTTTAGGAAATGTCCCATCTTTCGCAGCTTCAAAAGGTAAGGAAGCGAGCATTACTGTCCAAACAAGCCAAGAGCTTAATAGTGCAATAATAACACCCAGGTTCATTATCCAGTTTCCAGAGTTTCCGATAACAGTACTTAGAATAGGCCCTGTTGAAGGAGGTGACATAGTCGAAATTTTACCTTGAGATAAAATTCCTAATGGAAGTAAAGAAAGTAGGGCGTATATAATTAAGCATCCTAAGAATCCGATAACAGTAGCTTTCCCAACATCTTTTTGTGAGTTGGCTCTACTAGAAATAACAACAGCTCCTTCTATACCAATAAATACCCAAAGTGTCACAAGCATAGTACTTTTTACTTGAGGGAATAGTCCGCCTAAGTCTTTATCCATAAGACTTGGAATAACAGCTTTACCCCAAAAATCGGTTGTAAAAACTGAAAAATCGAATTTAAAGATTAAAATTAAAATAAAAAGTATTAATGGAATTAATTTTCCAACTACTCCAATATTATTGATAAATGCAGCTTGCTTTACTCCTGCCAAAACAGCGAAGTACATAATCCAGATTACTAAAGAACCACAGATTACTGAGAGCAAATTATTTCCACCTTTAAAATATGGATTAAAAAAATAATTGAATGAATCCATTAAAAGAATTGCGTATCCGACATTTGCAAAGATATTACATATCCAATATCCCCATGCAACTTGGAATCCCATTAATTTTCCAAATCCTAATTCACCATACCCATAAATTCCAGAGGTAACTTCTGGTTTGACATTTGACAAAATACTGAAAGTATTAGCCAAAAACCACATACCTAAACCTGTGATTACCCAAGCTATTATTATAGCTCCAGCAGAAGCTGATTGTGCCATATTTTGAGGTAGATTATATACACCACCACCAATCATAGCACTGATAACAAGTCCTGCTAAAGTAATAACGCCTAGTTTTTTTTCTGTTGCCATAATTCTTCTCCTCCTTTTAGAGAAATTTATTTTAGTCATATTATTCTACTACCCATATTTTATACTCATATTTTAATAAGAAATAAAATAATATGCCCACTCCCTTATACAATATTTGTGAAAAGTTTCCTACATTTTTTTTAAATAGAAAAATAATGAGAGAGAATAAAGAGTATATAGTTACAAAAAAGTAACTACTTTCTTTAAAAAAAAATCTATGATAGGATAGTGTTTATAAAATTAAAGGAGGTAGTTTAATGTTACTTATCAAAAGAGCAAAAAAAGTAAAATTTTTAATATTTATAATATTTACAGTGGTTTTATTAAGTTGTACAAGAGAAGATAAGAAGGCAGAGGAAAAGTTATTGAAAATAGCTCAAAGTGGAAATCCAAGATCACTTGATGTACATAATGCAAATGATGGATTTTCTTTAAGAATAAATAAACAAATATATTCTAGACTTGTAGAAATTGATGGTGATAGAAATATAATACCAGGATTGGCTGAAAGTTGGATTAGAATAGATGACAAAACTTATGATTTTAAAATAAGAGACAATGTAAAATTCCATAATGGTGATACTCTTCAATTGGAGGATATAAAATTTTCTTTTGAAAGGATGATGAAATCTCCGAGAATAAACTTCATAGTACCGCCTATCGAAAAAATAGAGATTATAAATCCTTCAACAATAAGAATTGTTACAAAGACACCTTTTGCCCCATTGCTATATCACTTATCACATCCAGCTTTAGGGATAGTAAGTAAAAAAGTAATAGAAACTTCAGGTGATAATTCAGCTGTAGTGGGAACAGGACCCTATAAATATGATTCTTGGGTCATCGGAGACCAAGTCGTTTTAAATAAAAATACAGAATATTTTTTGACACCTCCAGCTTTTGATAAGTTGATATTTAAAACAATAACAGAACCAACGAATAGAGAGATTGCCTTAGAAACGAAAGAGATTGATATAGCACTAGACATAAGTACTGTCGATGCACCTAAAATTATAAGTAATAAAGAATTAGTTCTTCATACAAAACCATCATACTCTTATAGATACTTAGGATTTAATAATAGAAAAGTAATTTTTGAGGATAAAAACTTAAGAAAAGCAATCGATTATGCAATCGATAAAGAGTCTATTGTAAAAATAATTTTAAACGGATATGGTGAAGTTGCAAACTCTGTAATAGCACCTAATGTATTTGGATTTACAAATACTACTAAGAATGTGGGATATGATCTAGAAAAAGCAAAAGAATTCTTAGCTAAATCTAACTATAAAAATGAACTTACGTTAGAGCTTTTAACTCAAGGATCGGGTGACACAAATGCTATTGCAGAAGTGATTCAAGCAAACTTGAAAGAGATTGGAATAGAGTTGAGAATAACAATTGTTGAAAGCGGAACATTTTATGATCTGACTGAAAAAGGCAATTTTGATATGTTTTTAGGCTCATGGGGAACAGTAACCGGTGATGCTGATTATGGATTATATCCAATGTTCCACTCTAATTCTATGGGAAGTCCTGGAAATAGATCTTTCTATTCAAATCCAGAAGTAGATAGACTTTTAGATGATGGAAAAACTGTAGCTGATCAAAATGAAAGGTTAAAAATATATGAGGAGATTCAACAAAGAATAGTCGAAGATACACCACATGTAATGTTATATAATAGTGTGATTATTGTAGGTGCTCAAAAAGATATAAAAGGATTGAATATACACCCAGTTACACTTCATGATTTTTATCCAATTTATAGAGAGAAATAGAAAAAAGCTTCCTTACAGAACTAGTGAGGAAGCTTTTTATTTTAAATGATTTTACCATTTCGAAGGTTTAAAGCAAGTCCCTTATTAATAATAACTTCACCATTAATAATAACATATTCAATACCATCAGGTTTTAAATATGGATTTTCAAAAATTGAATTGTCTCTAATCTTATTTAAATTGAAAATTGTAAGATCAGCAAAATATGTCGGACGAATCTCTCCTCTGCTTAAAACTTTAAATATTTTAGCAGGTTTAGCAGTAATACGATTTATAATATCTTCGATAGGTAGTTGATATTTCATAATATTTATATATCTTGGGAAAGTTCCGAAGCTTCTAGGATGTGGAGTTCCAAGATTAAAACAATCATTCATAGGAAAGGAATTTCCATCACTTGCAACAACTCCAAGATTAGACTTAAGGAAAATTTCAACATCTTTCATATTCAAAGAGAAATATATAGCTTGAGCAGCACCACAAGATTTTTCGATAAGATAAAGAACACTTTCTGCTTCACTTAATTGTAAAAAAATAGATATCTGATAAAGAGATTTACCAGAAAAGTTTATTTTATCATAAAAATTATTTGAGATAATGATATTTTTTCCACCGCCACGTTTTTCAATTTTTTTAGCTATTTGTACCAAGATATCTTCTGAAAATCTAGGAATAGAATCTATAAAGAGAGAAATATCACCTGTAAAAATATTTTCGGGAAGCAAAACAAAAAGATTTGTGCAACTAGCATTATATGGATATTGATCAAAAGATATATCTGCTCCATCTTGCTTAGCTTTTTCTAAAAGATTTAAAACTTGGTTGGCTTTTCCCCAGTTGTTTTTATTCATAATTTTTAGATGAGATACATGAACTTTAGCACCACTCATTTTTGAATAGAAAACAACCTCTTCTATAGATTCAATAATTTTATCTCCCTCATCTCTAATATGAAATGAAGCGATTTTGTCATATGCTTTTACAACTTTTAAAAGTTCAATAATCTCCTCTCTACTCATAAAATTTCCTGGTTGATAAAGTAAGCCAAAAGATATTCCTAAAGCACCCTCATCAAATTGTTTTTTAAGTAATTTTTTCATTTGATAAATCTCTTTAGAAGATGCAAAATTAGATTTAAAGCCCATAACAGCAATTCGAATACAACCAGACCCGACAAGAAATCCTTGGTTTGTATCTAGTTGATATTTTTCTAATTCATTTTTTAAACTTGAAAAACTATTAATCCGATTAAGTGGAATAGGATGATAGTTAATATCTGAATGAGTTTGAATATATTTAGCAAGATTATCTTGATTCTCAGAAGTTCCTGGAAAAATTCCGATACCACAATTTCCATTAATCTCTGTTGTCACCCCCTGATAAAGTTTACTTGAGCAAGTTTTATTACTAAAACTAGAGATATCCGAATGGCTATGAACATCTATAAAACCAGGTGATACATATAAATGTTCAGCGCTTATAACTTTTTTTCCTTTTAACTTTTCTTTAGAAATTGTATGGATTCGATCTCTAATTATTCCGATATTTGAAATTTCAGAGGCTTTGTCATAACCAAAAATTACAGTTCCATTTTCTATTACAAGATCAAAAATAATATTTGAATTAATTGTTTGTAAAGTATTCATATCTATTCATCTCCTTAAAAATCAACTGTTTACAAAACTTCTAAATAGAATTGTTTTAAGAAATCTCTCATGAATTTGTCTCTTTTTTCAGCTTCAATACGCCCCTCTTCTGTATTCATTAAATCTTTTAGTTTTAAAAGTTTAGTATAAAAATGAGAGATAGTATCGTTCATTTCTTCGGGGTTATAAATCTCTCGCTGAAAAGCGCCTCCAAAAGTAAAAGTTCGAGCGATACCAATAGCTCCTAAAGCATCTAAACGATCAGCATCTTGAACTATTTTACTTTCTAAAGTTTTTAGAGGTATTCCTTTAGTGAAAGATGTTGTGTTAGCTATATATACAACATGCTCAATTTGCTCTTTCGTTAGAGATGTATTCAGTAAAAATGATTCGATAATATTTTTACGATCGATATTAGAATAACCGAATTTATGATCTGCAACATCATGAAATAAAGCACCTAATTGAACTACTGTAAAATCGATATTTTCTTTTTCTTTGATAGCAATTTTTTTAGCGTTTTCTAGAACTCGAAGAGTGTGTTGCCAATCATGACCAGTTTTTTCATTAATCAATCTATTTTTAACATACTCTTTAGCATTTTTGATTATATTCACAGAATCATTCGATTGATTTTTTTTAGCAATAATAAATTTAACCTTAGTTTCATTTATATGTTTTGTATTTTTAAGAAGAGATAGAAATTCAATTTTTATTGAATTAATCTCTTCTTTAGAGAAATATTTATTAAAGGATAATCTGTTCAAACGATTTTCCCACATAGAACAAATATTGTCAGGGAGAGCTCCAGAAGATGTAAGCTCAGAATCATCTAGATTTTCACTTAGAATAATTTCTAGTCCTAATTTTTTTAGAATAGGTTCAATATTTCTTCCGGCCTCGAAGTCATAAACACCTTCGTTTTTAATTTCTTTTTCGAATTTTGCTAGATATTTTGTTATTTTTTCTGATAATGGTTGATGCCCTCTTAAAAGATTGTCAATTTCTATAATAGCTATCCACCCATTAAATTTTAACTTATTAACCCAATTACTAAGAGTCACTTCCATTTTATTTGGAAAATAAGCGATTGCAAAACTAGAGAATATACCATCTATCTCCTCTGGAATATAAACTAAATCATGGATATCATTTTGAATAATATTTATATTATTGATATTTTTATTTTTTAAAATTTCAAGAAATTCAGAATTTATATCAACGGCGATAACTTGATGTACTTTTTCGGATAAAATTTCAGAAAATTCACCGATTCCACATCCTAATTCGAGAATGGTTTGATTATTGTTCAGTGGTAATTTATTTGCAATATTAGTCCATTTTCTATACTTTTGTTGAATTTGGTATTCTTCTTTTAATGTCATATGTATACCTCTCTTTATAATAGAATGATGTTTATCCTAACACACAATTTTAATATCTTCAAGTTAGATTTAATAAAACTCATATTGTTAAATAAGTTTGACAAAAATGTTAAACTATACTAAAATGTGTTTATATAAAGTAAACTTATTTATTGATACATTAAAAGGAGGATAAAATGTCAAATTGTAATTCATGTCCATCAAAAGGATCATGCTCAAAAGAGTCTTCAAGTTGCGGGATAGTTAATCATCCGGCAAATAAAATAAAAAAAGTGATAGGTGTTATGAGTGGAAAGGGTGGAGTAGGTAAATCTACAGTTTCTACTTTGTTAGTAAAGCAATTAGCTGATCAAGGATATAAAGTAGGAATAATGGATGCAGATATTACAGGACCTAGTATTCCAAGATTATTGGGACTGAGTGGAGAAAGAGCCGGAGGAAAAGGGGATGATATTTATCCAGTATTAACAAAAGATGGAATAAAAGTAATTTCTTTAAATTTTTTGGTTGAAAATGAAAATGATCCTGTATTGTGGAGAGGCCCAATTGTAGGAAGAGCTGTTAAACAGTTTTGGGAGAATGTTATCTGGGGAGAATTAGATTATCTGATTATAGATATGCCTCCAGGAACAGGAGATGTTGCTCTTACAGTTATGCAATCAATTCCATTGAATGGAATTGTAATGGTTTCAGTGCCACAAGATATGATATCAATGATAGTTGCAAAAGCTGTTAAAATGGCAAATCAAATGAATGTAGACGTGATTGGAGTAGTTGAGAATATGAGTTATGTTGTATGTCCAGGGTGCGAAACTAAAATAAAGCTATTCAACGGAGAGGCGACAAATTTCTTAAATGAAAATAAATTACAACTCTTAGGGGAACTTCCCATGATTTCAAGTATATGTAATCTTTCTGTAGATGGATATGAGGCTAATAAAGAGGAGATAAATAATATTTTTAATTCAATTACAAAAAAAATATTAGATAAAATTAATATATAATATAAATAGACAAAAATAGGCTAGATATTCTAGCCTATTTTTTTAGAGATTTTTAATTTTATTTTAATATAAAATTAAAATATTTGCATTAACTTCCAATAAACATTTGTGTCCAAATATTATTTCCAAACTCATCTCTTGAAACACCCATCTCTTTAAATTTAGGGTTTAGTATATTTTTTCTATGACCAGCTGATTCCATCCATGATTTCATAACAAACTCAGGGGTATTTTGTCCCTTTGCAATATTTTCACCAGCAGTCATATAGTTCACATTATATTTTTTCATCAAATCGAAGGGTGAACCATATATAGGTGAGTTATGACTGAAGTATTGATTGTGATACATATCATCAGATTTTATTTTTGCAAGAGTATTTAAGGTTGGATTTAGTTTTAAAGGTTCAATTCCTCTATTCTCTCTTTCAATATTCACTAAAGCTAAAATAGCTTCGTGATCATTATCAAATCCGAATAGTGACGTTGTTAAAAGTAAAAGTAAAATTCCTAGTATTTTTTTCATAAGTTCTCTCCTGATAAGTATTCTTGTAGTTTATTTTAACAAATAAAATTGAAATTGTCCATTATATGAGGAGTTTAAAATATAATTTTGACTTATTAAAAAAAATGAAGTAAATAAAATAATAACTAAAATTTTATTAAAAAGATATGGGAGGGATTTTATGAATTTCAGTAGTGATGATTTTGGATTTTTAATTAGCTTTAATATGATTGGGACCTTAGCAATTGGATTGATATCTTTATATATTGGATTGTATATAAAAAACAAATCTCAATTTTTTAATAAGTTCGGAATTCCAGCTCCGGTAATTGGAGGAATCCTTTTTGCTATTATTCATTTGTGTATTAGAAATTTAGGAATAGGAACACTAAAGTATGATACGATTCTTCAAGATCCATTTATGGTTGTATTTTTTACAACGATTGGGATTGGTTCTTCAGTGGCAGCTTTAAAAAAAGGTGGAAAACTTTTAATAGTATTTTGGTTGCTTAGTGGTGTGATGACTTTTATGCAAACTGTAATCGGAGTAGGAGTAGCAAAAGTAACAAATATCAATCCGCTTTATGGTGTATTGGCAGGCTCTGTGTCAATGAGTGGAGGTCATGGATCGGCAGGAGCATTTGGAAAAACAGTTGAACAATTAGGAGTTGTAGGAGCGAGCACAATGGCTTTATCATCAGCAACTTTTGGTTTATTAGCAGGTGGACTTTTAGGAGCTCCATTGGCATTATATTTAATTAGAAAAAATAATTTGAAGGCAATAAATATAGTAGGAAAAGATGATATAAACTTTGAAGAAAAATATTCATATCAAGATATAACAGCGGATGAATTATTAAAGCATATAGCTATTCTTTCAATAATAATGATGATTGGAACAACGTTTTCAGCAATATTAAAATCAAAATTAGATTTAGCTTTACCATCTTATGTTGGAGCTATGTTTGTAGCAATTATATTTAATAATTTGAATGAAAAATATAACTATGTGAAGCTAAATAGAAATTTAATTGATATATTAGGAATAACTTCTTTAAATATATTTTTATCGATGGCTTTAATTTCGTTAAGACTTTGGGAACTAGCTTCTTTAGCAGTTCCAATGTTTTTGATTTTATTTGCTCAAGTAATTTTTATGGCGTTTTTCACAAGTCAAATAGTATTTAAAGCTATGGGAAAAGATTATGACGCAGCAGTGATGGTTTCTGGGATGTGCGGTTCTGGATTAGGGGCAACTACAAATGCCATGTTGAACATGGGAGAAGTTTCAGAAAGACACGGATATACAGTTAATCCATATTTAATTGTAACTTTAACAGGAGCCTTTTTAATTGATATTTTTCAAATGCCGGTAATAATAACAGCTATAAATATGTTTAAATAAAAAATAAAAATGTCAACTTTAAAATCAAAAAAAGTTGACATTTTTATTTTTGTAGAATAGAATAATTAACATGAAATAAAATTATTTGAGGTGAAAAATGAAAAAAACTATAGATAGAATAGTAAATAAAATTTTAGAAAAAAAAGATGAAATAACTTTTGAAGAAGCCATAAATCTTATAGAGTATGACTTTGAAAAAGATAAAGATAGTCTAAAATCTCTTTTAAATGGAGCAAATAAAATCAGAGAAATTTTTCATGGAGATATATTTGATCTATGCACCATAGTTAATGCTAAATCAGGAAATTGTTCAGAGGATTGTAGATATTGTGCTCAATCATCACATTACAATACAGCAGCAGATGTATATGATTTGATGAATAAGAAGAAAATTTTAGAGCTCGCGAAAGATGTAGAGGAAAAGTTTGTTGATAAATTCTCTCTAGTTACGAGTGGAAGAGGATTAAGTGAGGGATGTGAATTAGAAAAATTAAAAGAGATTTACTTTGAATTGAAAAATGAAACGTCACTTCATTTATGTGCTTCTCACGGAATAATAGATTTTGAAGTGGCAAAAGAACTTAAAAGTTCAGGAGTACAGATGTATCATCATAATTTAGAAACTTCAAGAAAATTTTATGATAAGATCTGCACAACACATACTTATGAAGATAGAATAGAAACTTGTAAAAATGCTAAAAAAGCCGGTTTGAAAGTTTGCTCGGGTGGAATTTTAGGATTAGGAGAAACTAAAAAAGATAGAGTAGAAATGGCATTTGAGTTGAAAAAATTAGAGGTAGATTCGGTTCCAATAAATATTTTGACTCCTATTGAAGGAACACCTTTAGCTTTAGAAATAATAGAAGAGTTAACACCATTAGAAGTTGTAAAAACAATAGCGATTTATAGATTAATTTTACCAAATATTCCTATAAGATATGCAGGAGGTCGTCAACTTTTAGAAGATTATGAAATTTTAGGAGTAAAATCAGGTGTTAATGGAGCCCTTACGGGTAATTATTTAACAACGACAGGAAGTACAATTGAAAGAGATAGAATGATATTTAAGGAGGCTGGCTTTGAATTCAAGAGATAGGTTTTTTATAGTTGGAACAGGAACAGATATAGGAAAAACATATGTAGCGGGGTTATTTTTTAAAGCTTTAAAAAACAGTGAAGCGACTTATTACAAACCCATACAGAGTGGTTCAATTGATGGAAGAGCTCCAGATGTTTTAAGTGTCTGTTCGTTTGCAGGAGTTGAATACAGTGAGGAGATGTGTAGCTACAATTTAGTTGAACCAGTATCACCACATCTTTCAGCAGAGATAGATAAAGTTGAAATAGACTTTGAAAGGATTTTAGAAGAGATAAGAAAAAAATGTTTGGATAACAAATATCTAATTGTAGAAGGAGCAGGAGGAGTTTGTGTACCATTAAATAGAGATGGGTATATGTATTCAGATTTAATAAAAAAATCAAAATTACCAGTAGTGTTAGTAGCAGATACAAAAGTTGGAACAATCAATCACACTTTAGCAATATTAAGTTATCTTAAAGCTGAAAAAATACCGGTTTTAGGAGTTGTTTTCAATAGATTTAAAAATGAATATTTTGAAAAAGATAATATAGATATGATTGTTTCGTTAGCAAAAATTGATAACTATTTAATTATTAATGAAGAAGAAACAGATATAGATTTAGAAAAATTAAAATTTTTTTTAAATTATAATAGTTTGAGTCAGCTCCAAAAAAAAGATTTGCAATATATTTTTCATCCGTGCTCACAAATGAAAGATTATGAAAAACTTCCACCGATGGTTATAAAAAAAGGTGAGGGGGTTTATTTGATAGATGAAAATGGGAAAAGATACATGGATTGTGTCTCAAGTTGGTGGGTAAATCTTTTTGGACATTGTAATGGAAGAATAAATAGAGCTCTAAATAGACAGCTAGAAAGTTTAGAACATGCAATTTTTGCTAATTTTACACATGAACCAGCCATAGAACTTGGAGAGAGATTAATTGAAGTAGCTCCTGAAGGTTTAAAGAAACTTATTTTTTCTGAAAATGGATCTTCAGCTGTGGAGATAGCTCTTAAAATATCGTTTCAATATCATCAAGAGAAAGGTAATACAAAAAGAAAAAAGTTTGTATCTTTAAAAAATGCTTATCATGGAGAAACTTTAGGAGCTTTGGGAGTGACGGATGTAAATTTATTTACAGAGTTATATAAACCGCTTATAAAAGAAGCCCTGAAAGTTGAAGGTCCAGATTGTTATAGATGTAGTTGGAATAAAAAACCGGCAAATTGTGATGCTGAATGTTTTATTCATATGCAGGAGTTATTAGAAGAAAATGGTGATGAAATAGCAGGAGTAATAATAGAGCCGATGGTACAAGGAGCAGCAGGAATGAATATGTATTCTCCAAAATATTTGAAAAAATTAAGAGCTCTAACAATTGAAAAAGGAGTTCATTTAATAGCTGATGAGATTGCAGTTGGGTTTGGAAGAACAGGAAAAATGTTTGCTTGCGAGCATGCAGATATCTCTCCGGATATTATGTGCGTTGGAAAAGGTCTTACAGCGGGATATTTTCCAATGGCATTAACCCTTATTACTGATGAGATATATAATGCTTTTTATAAAGATTATTTAGAAGGTGGAGCATTTTTACACTCACACAGCTATTCTGGTAATCCACTTGGATGTTCAGTTGCTGTTGAAACATTAAAAATTTTTAAAGAGGAAGAGATTTTGAAGCAGATTGAAAAAAAGGGTCAATATTTAGAAAAAAAAGCTAAAGAAATATTTGGAAATCATAAAAATCTTGGAGAGTATAGACAAATTGGTTTTATTGGTGCCATTGAATTAGTAAAGAATAAAGAGAAGAAAGAACGATTTAAATCTTATGAGAGAGCAACATATGAAATTTATAAAATAGGACTTGAAAAGGGAATTATAATTAGACCTTTAGGTGATGTAATATACTTTATGCCACCATATACAATTGAGCTAAACGAGATAGACTTTATGTTAGAGAATTGTTTAGAGGCAATAGATGAATACTTAATGAAAAAAGAAAAAATTGAGATAAAAAATAAATATTTAAATAAATTTATCGGATTTGAGGTTTAAATGAAAAAAGAAAGAATTATAAAAGAGTTATCAGAATTAAAAAAAGATGAGAACTATCGAAGTTTGAAATTAACTGATAAAAAATATATTAATTTTTCATCAAATGATTATTTGGGATTAAATGAAGACAAAGAGTTAAGGGGAGAGTTTTTTCAAAAATTTAAAGATGAAGATTTGTTATTTTCATCATCATCATCAAGATTGTTGTCAGGGAGTTATCCTATAATCATGAAATTAGAAAAAAAATTGGAAAAGATTTATAATAAAAAAACTCTTTTGTTTAATAGTGGATATGATGCTAATACTTGTTTGATAGAAACTCTTTTTTCTAAAACATCTCTTATTATAAGTGATAGATATAATCATTCGAGTATATATTCCGGAATAAAAGCTTCAGAGGCAAAACTTTTAAGATATAGACATCTAGATTATAATCATTTGGAAGAAATTTTGAAAAAATATAGTTCGGAGTATGATGATATACTAGTTGTTTCAGAAACTGTTTATAGTATGGATGGAGATAGAGCGGATATAAAAAAATTAGTTCAATTAAAAAGTAAATATGGATTTAAGCTTTTGATAGATGAGGCTCACTCTTTTGGAGTTTCAGGGTATGGAGAGTGTTATGAGGCAGATGTCTTGGATTTAATTGACTATGTCGTTATTCCTCTCGGAAAGGCAGGCTCTTCAATAGGAGCTTATGTTTTAATGGATGAATTATCAAAAGAGTACATTATAAATAAAGGAAGAAAATTTATATATACGACAGCATTGCCACCTATAAATGTAGCTTGGAATCTTTTTATTCTTGAGAAGATGGAGAAGTTTAATTTTAGAAGAAAGAGATTGATAGAACTATCAATATATATGAGAAATCTACTGAATGAATATAAGATAGAGACAATCTCAAGTACAAACATAATTAGTATAGTGATAGGTGAGAATCAGAGGGTAAATAAAATATCTGAAAATCTCAGGGAGAAAGGATACTTAATATACCCAATTAAAGAACCAACAGTCCCTAAAGGAACAGCTAGATTGAGAGTAAGTTTAACAGCACTTCATACGAAGGAGATGATTCAAAAGTTTGTAAAGGAGTTAAACTATGAAATTGATAATGTTTTTTAATGGTTGGGGAATGAATGATTTAAATCTTTTTTTAGGAGATGAGTGGGAGATTAGATATATAAATTATCCTTATAAATATGAAGAGCCTATTTTGAAATTTGATAAAATTGTATTTATTGGTTGGTCATTTGGAGTTTACTATTTAAATAAATTTTTAGAGGAAAATCCTTTTTATCAGAAATATGAAGCAGTAGGAGTTAATGGAACTCCACATATGATGGGAGAGAGAGGAATTTCAAAAAGAATGTTGAAATATACTCTTGAAAATTTGACAAAAAAATCTTTAGAGAGATTCTATAAGAATATGGGAATTCTAGATAATAAAAATATATCTATTTTTGGTGAAAAAAAAGATGTTTCGGAATTAAAAGTTGAACTTTCAGATTTTATAAATAATTATATAGAAAGAGAAAATTATATAAAAAAATCTATAATCTCTAAAAATGATCGAATAATAAAGTCTAAAAATCAAAAAAAATATTTTACAGAAAATGGCAGTTTAATTTATGAAATAGATGGAGAACATTTTATTTTTGCTGAGGAAAAAAATTTAAGTAGGTTGGTGGATATTTTAAATGAGATTTAATAAATTTTTAAATACATATGATAATTATGCTTTTGTTCAGAAAGAAGTTGCTCAAAAGTTGATTGGTTTTTTAGAGAAAGATGAAGAGTTTGAAACAATTTTAGAGATTGGATGTGGAACAGGAATCTATTCTAAAAAATTAGTATCTCATATAAAATATCAAAATATTATATTAAATGACTTATGTGATAGTAAAAATTATGTGTCACAGATTGAAAAATCAAAATTTATAATTGAAGATATGGATACTTTTGAATATAAAAAATACTCTTTGATAACTTCAAGTTCAGTATTTCAATGGAGTAAGAATTTAGATCAGTTATTAGATAAAATATCAATAGCAGGAGATAGATTATTATTTTCAATTTATGTAGATGGAAATTTATTAGAGATAGAAAATTTTTTTGGAGTTGGATTAAAATACAGTAATCATCAAGATATCTTGAAAAAATTAAAGAAAAACTTTAAGTTTGTTAAATATAAAGTAGAAAATATTGTTTTAGAATTTACAACCCCTTTAGAAGCTTTAAAACATTTGAAATATACAGGAGTTACAGGAATTAGAAAAAATATAGAAATTACGAAGATAAGAAATTTTAAAGAGACTAAGTTGACATATAAAGTAGCTTATTATAATTGCTGGAATTAAAACAATAAAAATATTGACATAGAGTAAACTCTAAGATGTATATTATAGAAATAAAAAGGCAATAAAGGGGTGACTAGTGAGAAAAAATTTAGTTATATGTAAAATGATATTTTTAACAATATTTGCATTAGGTATGGAGCAATCAACAAATAAAATTAAATTAAAGTTTGAGAACAAGGAGATAGTTGTAGTTTTAAATAACAATGGTGCTTCTAATGATTTGTTAGATCAATTGCCACTAGAATTAAAATTTGAAAATTATGGCGGAATTGAAAAAATAAGCTATTTGACGAAAAGATTGAATATAAATAACTCACCGGGAAGTTGTACACCAAAAATTTATGACCTAACATATTATTCGCCTTGGGGAAATTTAGCATTTTTTACAAAAGACTTTAGAACTTCTAATGGATTAGTACCTTTGGGAAAAATAGAATCTGGATTTGAAAATTTAGAATCTATAGATAAAGCGTTGAAAGTGGTAATAGAGAAAATTGAATGAAAATTATTAGTAAAAAACCAACGACTATTTTTCAGTCGTTGGTTTTTAATTTTTAATTTATTTATAGTCTCCTTCCATAAATCTATAGAAAGCAGGATTAACCCAAATTTCTTGAGTTTTAACTTCAAGATTTGAGTCATCTTTCATAGCTTTAATGAAAGCTTCAGAATTTGTAGGTAAAGTTAAAATGTTAGCCTCAAAAGAATCATTCTTAACCAGGTGAGAGATGAGCATTTTATATCCATCAATCTTGTCGGTTTGCACAAATGGTTGCCACCAAGATTTGTAGATTAGCTTTTCTTGATCTTTAGAATCTTTTTTAGCGTAACGGTCTATAGTTTTAGTAAATTTAATTTTATCATTTAAATTTTTGAATTCAAACTTTAAATCATACTCAGTAGGAGTAAGAACGATTTTTCCATCTTGTAAAACAGTATGATCATAATTAGGTGAACCCCAATTTGGATTATGTAAGAAAGCAGAAGTCTTAGGCTCTAGTTGTATTTTAGCGTCTAAATCTTCACTTTTTAATAGAGCTATCAGCTGTAATGCATGAGTTATATCATTATGACCATAACTAGCAGTTAATTCTTTTTTAAAGTTTGCGTATTCATTGATATTTTTTAAGTTATACCCAGTCATCAATCCATTAGCCAGAGCTATGTTCAATCTATCCAAAAGAACAGCATCTTTCGGTGGTACGGTTGTAGACCATTTTTTTGATATTCTTTCAAGAATGTTTTTATCAGATATGTTTCCTAAACTATTTTCATTTATATCTAAGAAATCATCAACATAATTGGATATTGTTGAATAGTCTTTTTTATTTAATAGGTCTGTAGTTGTGATGTTAAGATCAACTAAAACGGCTTTGTCTGAAAGTGATTCCAACGATTCTGACTTCATATTTTTATAACCTTTTAAAGAATTTTGAATCTTTTCTTTTGAATAAGTTTTAGATAACTCTTTTAACTTTAGTTTTTCAATAGCAGTGCTAGGATCAAGAGTAGCTAAAGCAGTGAGATTAATTAGTATGAAGCTAAGCAAAATTTTGTTTTTCATTAGAAGTCTCCTAAGTTTAGTGTGTGTGTAATTTTTATTGATCAGTTACATTTGTGATAGCATATTGATAACGATTTTAGCAGAATTATCAGCAGCAATATTAACGAAATCATTATAGTTCATATGTGCACTTCCATCAGCTTTATCAGACATAGATCTAATAACAACAACAGGAGTTTTATAAAGGTTAGCAACGTGAGCAACAGCAGCACCTTCCATCTCAACAGCCCATGCACCAAAATCAGATTCTAGAGCTTGAACAGTTTGTTTGTCAGCAATAAATTGATCACCAGTAGCGATTGTTCCAACATAAACTTTATTTTTTCCTAAAACTTTTTCTGCAGAAGTTTTGGCGATATTGATTAAATTTTTATCAGCAGAGAACTTGGCATCAATCGATCCAGGAACAGCACCTTTTTTAGTACCGAATACTGTCGTATCATAGTCGTGTTGAACTAAATAATCAGATATAACGACATCAGTTATATTTAAATTGTTATTGATTGCTCCAGCGACTCCTGTGAAGATTATTTTATTTACATCATACTCTTCCATAGCTATAGTTGTAGACATAGCAGCATTAACTTTTCCAATTCCAGATTTGAAAACAACAACATCTTTATTTTCTAATTTTCCCTTATAAAATACAACAGAAGCTTTTTCTTCTTGTTTTACATCTTTCATTTGTGAAAGTAAGATTTTTATTTCAGAGTCCATGGCTCCGATTATAGCTATTCTGTTAGCTAAAGATAGAGTTGATGTTAGAAGTGTTAAAAGTAATGTAAGTTTTTTCATTTGATTCTCCCTTTAAAATAAATTTTATGAAAATAAAAAAGAGCATATAAAATCCTATGGGAATATATACTCTCATTATTAGTGATTATATTATCCCTCATAGCGAGCTGTTTACGGCAGCTCGTAGAAACTCTTGGCCAATCCCAAGTATATATGAGTTAATTTGTGTGTACGTTAATTCTTTTACAGAAAGATGGTACCATAACTTCATAAACATTGCAATATTTTTTTCACAAGCGAATCAATAAAAGTTAAAAATTTGACAAAATAAAAAAGATAGGGTATATAGGATAGTTGAGGAAAGAAACTGTAAAAATAGAGTTTTAATAGAAGAAGCTACCAATTTATCAGAGATAAAAATATTGGTAGCTTTTTACAATTTTAAATTTGGGAGGGAAAATATGAAAAAGTTTTATTCATTTATTGAAAATTTATTTATGGAACCTATGATAAAATTGGCTGAGCAAAGACATTTGAGAGCAATAAGAGATGGAATGGTATCCACAATTCCTCTTACTATTGTAGGAAGCTTCTTTTTAATAATAGCATTTCCACCGGTTCCTCAAAGCTTAAAAGAAAGTATGTCAATATTTCTCTGGATTCAAAAAAATATAGGAGATATACTTATTCCTTTTAGAATAACTATGGGATTAGTAGCAATTTATGCGACATATAATATAGGTCATAGCTTATCTAGATGGTATAAGTTGGATGGAGTTTCGGGTGGAACATTGTCACTTTTAGCGTATTTTATGACGATATTACCATCGACGGCAGTATCTAATACAGGTGAAAGTTTAGGGTTTGTATTACCTATGGGAAAATTAGGTGGAGCAGGGTTGTTTGTAGGAATTGTAATGGCTTTATTTGCTGTGGAAACTTTAAATTTTTTTAAAAGAAAAAATTTGATTATAAAAATGCCAGAGGGTGTTCCTGAATCAGTTGTTAGATCATTTGAAGCTCTTTTTCCAACAGTAGCAGTTGTATTTTTAACATGGATAGTTTTTGTGATATTTAAATTTGATATTCATAATGTTTTTAATAATATATTTAATCCGTTAAAATGGATAGTTGATACACCAGTTGGGGCAGTGGTTATGGTTATATTAATAACAATGCTTTGGACAGCAGGAATCCATGGTGTATCAATAATAGGAGCCATAGCAAGACCAATTTG
Source organism: Cetobacterium sp. ZWU0022 (assembly GCF_000800875.1). Classification (NCBI taxonomy): domain Bacteria; kingdom Fusobacteriati; phylum Fusobacteriota; class Fusobacteriia; order Fusobacteriales; family Fusobacteriaceae; genus Cetobacterium; species Cetobacterium sp. ZWU0022. Next base: position 19,591 of record NZ_JRJZ01000041.1, on the reverse strand, counting down.
GTTAGAAATGTTAGCATCAAATGCAGAGGCTATGCAAAACGGTAGTGATACTTTACCGTATATAACTCCTGAACCATTTTTTCAATGGTTTGTATGGATTGGAGGAGCAGGGGGGACATTATCATTAGTTTGTTTATTGTTATTTTCAAAATCGAAATATTTAAAGGATATGGGAAGAGCAACAATCATTCCTTCGTTATTTAATATAAATGAACCCGTTATATTTGGATTACCGATTATGTTGAATCCATTTTTTACAATACCATTTATGTTAGGGCCTGTACTAGCAACGATAGTTTCTTATACCGCAATGTCGCTGAATTTAATCTCAAGACCAGCGATTCTAGCACCGTGGACATTCCCTGCTCCTATTGGGGCATATTTGACAACAGGAGGAGATATAAGAGCTGTGTTGTTATGTCTTTTTAATATTGTTTTGATGGCAATCGTATACTATCCATTTTTAAAAGCTTATGATAAAAAGATGTCAATGAAAGAGAGTAGTGAGAAAGGAGAACAAAAATGAGATGTTCCTGGTGTGAAAGTAGCGAACTTTATAGAGAATATCATGATAAAGAGTGGGGGAAAGCTGTTTATGATGATAATAAACACTTTGAATTTTTAGTTTTGGAGTCAGCTCAATCGGGATTGAGTTGGATAACTATATTGAAAAAAAGAGAAAATTATCGAAAGGAGTATAGTGAGTTCGATCCCTCTAAAGTATCTAAATATGATGAAGACAAAATAAAAGAGATGATGAATAATTCGGGAATAGTTAGAAATTTAAAAAAAATAGAAGCATCAATAAATAATGCAAAACAATTTTTAAAAATAAGCAATGAATTTGGTAGTTTCAATAGATATATTTGGTCTTTTACAGAGAATAAAATTATAAAAAATAGTTGGAAAACTCTAGAGGAAGTACCATCAAAAAGTGAACTTTCAGATTTAATAGCAAAAGATTTGAAAAAAAGAGGATTTAAATTTTTAGGAAGCACAACGGTTTATTCTTATCTTCAGGCAGTAGGGATAATTAATGACCATCTATTAGATTGTGAATTTCGCGATTAAATGATATTCTAATAGAAAAGATATATATTAAAATTTAAAAGGAGGAGAAATGAAAATAGTTCAGACATCTTCAACAAGTGCTGCTCTTGTTGAGTTTCAATTAGAAAAAGGAGAAAGTGTAAGAATAGAACCAGGATGCATGGTTTATAAGGATGCTTCAATAAATTTACAAGGAAAGGTAAATGGAGGATTTTTTTCAGCAATAGGAAAAGCCTTTTTAGGAGGGGAGAATTTTTTCACGTCAGTAGCAACAGCTAAAGATAATGGAAGAGTTGCAATTGCACCAAAGGGATTTGGAAATATAAAGGTTTTAAATGTTTCTAATGGAAATCATTGGTACTTAAATGATGGAAGTTTTTTAGCTTGTAATAGCTCTGTTGATTATACTTCAACAAAACAAAAAAGATTTATAAACTCTATTTTAGGTGGAACGGGTGGATTTTTCATCTTGAAATCTAAAGGAGAGGGAGAACTTTTGGTAAATGGTTTTGGTGACTTGGTAGAAATAGAGTTAGATGGATCACAAGCATTTCAAATAGATAATGGACATGTTGTGTGTTGGCAAGAATCATTAGATTATAAAGTTGAAATTGCAAGCGGACTTCTTGGGTTTAGAACCGGAGAAGGATTGGTAAACACATTTAAAGGTAAGGGTAAAGTAATTATACAGACAAGAAATATTCAATCGTTTGTAGATATTTTAGTAGATTATATACCATTTCCAAAAGAGGATAAAAAATAAAAAAAGCTGTGTATCTTTTAAAATGGATACGCAGCTTTTTTAATGATTAGGTGATTATATTATCCTCCAATAAGATATCTGCTATTTTTCTTGAATGTTTTCTTTATGATATATGCAAATGCAATAGACAAGAAAAGTGTAAGTATAGTTAAAAGTATTAATCCTATATAACCAGATTCTTTTTCAAATCCAATGGCTGGATAAATAAATTGAATGATGTAGTTGTGCAAAAAGAAAATAGGAAAACTATATTCTGCAAGAATATCGAAGATACTTTTAAATATTTTATTAAAATGTTTCTCAAACTTATTGAAAAATAATACTAAAAATAAGCACATAAAGAATTTTTGATAAATAACAATATCTAATCCTTTATATATTAAAATACTTTTATGTGAGTTAATAAATTTTCCTGTATATATTTGAAAAGCTAAAATACCAAGGGTAATTAAGCCAAAAACATAACTTTTATCTCCAAATTTCTCGAAGAAATCATCTTTTTTCATAGAGATGTATATACCTAGACAGTAAACAGGACTAAAATATATTAGAGCTTGAAAAACGTTAACTGTGAAATCATGAGCAGGTCTATGTACAATACTTCCTGCAATAAGTAAAACGAACATAATTGTTTTATGAAATTTTTTCATCTTTATAAATTTTATGAAAATAGGTGATGATAAAAATAATAAAAATGCAAACGGAATATACCACGTTGATAAGAGCATAGTTCCAGAATAAAGACTCAAAAATAGATATTTTAAAAACTCGCCTGTAGAAGAGTATAACTTTTGATATCTAGGAACATTTAAGAGTTGAAAAATCACAACAGGTGTCATAAGAACTAAATATGGGCAAAGAACATTTTTCAATTTATTAATCAAGAACTTTTTAAAATTAAAACCTCTTGAATAAAAAACATGATGAAATAAAAATCCAGAAATAAAAACAAAAAGAGATGTTCCACCACTTACAAGTGAAAAAAAAGATTTTGTAAAAATACTATTTAAATATGGATCATCATAATTAAATACTTTGACAGTTCCAAAGAGATGTCCGATGACAATAAGTAAAATTGCAAATCCTCTAAAATAGTTGATAAAATTTAAAAACATAAGGCCCCCCTATTAAAATTAATAATTTGTATTATATCATTAACAAATTTATATTACAAATTAATAGACGAGTCAAAAATAAGATTAGTTTGACAAAAAAATGAAAAGATGATAAAACTATATTAGAAAAAACTAATATAGTTTATGGGAGAGTTTGATTTATGAAAAAAACAGATTTAACAAAAGGAGATATAAGAAAAATACTATTATCTTTGGCAATTCCAATAATGGGTTCATCTTTTTTACAAATGATTTATGGATTAGTTGATATGTATTGGGTTGGAAAAATAGGTAGTGATGCTGTTGCGGCAGTAGGGACGGCAAGTTTTTTTGTCAATCTAGGATATGCTATAAATGCGATGATTGTTGTAGGTGCAGGAATAAAATTATCACATGCTATTGGAGCTAAAGATTTAGAAAAAACAAAAGAGTATATAGTAGCAGCATATACAATAAATTTTTTAATGGCCTTGAGCATTATAAGTATAATTGTAATTTTTTCAAAAGATCTAGTAAAATTTTTTAATCTGTCATCTGATGTAGAGAGGATGGCACAAGTTTATTTGGTTGTTACAGGAATAGGGTTGATATTTAAGTTTTTTAACTTCCTATATTCAAGAATTTTAAATAGTTATGGGGAGAGCAAAATTCCATTTAAAATAAATAGTGTTGGAGTAGCTTTGAATATAATATTAGATCCGATATTCATATTTATTTTTGATTGGGGAGTTTTTGGAGCAGCTCTTGCAACGATTTTAGCTGAAGGAGTAAACACAATTTTATTTGTGAAAAAATCTAAAGAGTATTTCAAAGTTGATAGTTATATTTCAAAAAATTATGAAGCAATGAAAGAGATGATAAGATTAGGATCCCCTATTGCAATCCAAAGAGTGTTGTTTACTATTTTTGGAATAGTTATGGCAAAGATAATTTCGAGATGGGGAGCTGATGCAATAGCAGCTCAAAAAATAGGGCTTCAAATAGAATCGATAACTTTTATGACTATTGCTGGTCTTCAAGGGGCAATAGGAAGTGTAATAGGTCAAAATTATGGAGCAGGTTTAAAAGATAGAATAAAAGAGGGATATAAAACAGCTATGTCTATGGCTACTTTAATTGGAATTTTTACAACAGTAATGTTTCTTATAATTCCAGAAACAATAGTAAAAATATTTGTTCAAAAGCCTGAAACTATAAAAATAGCAGTTGATTATATGAAAATAATAGGTGTATCACAACTGTTTATGTGCTATGAAATAGTAACGAATGGAGCTTTTAGTGGAATAGGAAAACCTAAACTTCCTTCGATTATAAGCGTTATTTTTACATCTTTGAGGATACCATTAGCATTTTTTCTTTCGAGAGAGGAGTATTTAGGATTGAATGGAGTATGGATAAGTATAGCTTTATCGAGTATAGTAAAAGGAGTTGTATCACCTTTAGTTTTTAGAAAAAATTTAAAATAGGAGCTGATTAATGTGAAGACAATAAAAGAGATAATTAGAAGCCACAATCTAAGTTTAGATATAAAAAAAGGTAATTTTGGAATAGAGAAAGAGAGTTTAAGAGTAAAAGAGAATGGAGAGTTAGCAATAACACCTCATCCGAAAATTTTTGGAGATAAAATAAAAAATCCGTTTATAACAGTTGATTTCTCTGAAAGTCAATTAGAACTTATAACTCCAGCTGAAAAAAGTGTAAAAGAAGCATATAATTTTTTAAAAAATATTCATGAAATTGTTTCGATAAACTTAAAGGAAGAATATTTATGGTCTCAAAGTGTCCCACCTATTTTACCCAATGAAAAAGAAATACCAATAGCTAAATTTCCAAATAATAAAGATTTAGAGATTTACAGAGAAAAATTAGCTGAGAAATATGGGAGAAAAAAACAGTTACTCTCAGGAATTCATTTTAATTTTTCATTTGATGATGAATTTTTAGAGGAGTTATATAATTTATTGAAACCAAATGCAGAGTTTAAAGAGTTTAAAAATAGTGTCTATTTAAAAATATCGAGAAATTATTTTAAATATGGTTGGATAATAATATATCTTTTAGGAGCTAGTCCTGTAGTTCATGAAACATATTTAAAAAAATGTTTAGATAGAATGAAAAAATATAGCGAAGATACATATTACTTTGAAGATATAGTTTCTTTTAGAAATAGTAGTTGTGGATATAGAAATAAAGATGATTTTTTTGTGAACTATGATAGTGTAGATAGCTATATAAATTCTTTGAATAGATTGATAGAAGAAAAGAAAATATCGAGTCCAAAAGAATACTATAGTCCTATAAGATTAAAAACTAAAAAAACAAAAGAGATTTTAAATGAACTTAAAAATAATGGTGTGGATTACTTAGAATTTAGATCAATAGATTTAAATCCGTTTTCAGAAATTGGAGTAGAAGAACTTGATTTAGAGTTCTTACATCTATTTATTCTTTTCCTATATTTAAAAGAGGATGAAACTTTTACAGAAAAAGATTATTTTAGATACCTTAAAAATCAAGAGTTACTTGCAAATAATGGAAATTCGAAAGATTTTAAATTGATTTGCTGTGAAGATACAGAAATTTCACCAAAAGAGTACTCTCTTATCTTAATAGATGAGATAGAAAAAGAACTTAAAGATATACTTGCTTTTACAGAAAAAGATAGAAAAATTTTAGAGTTCCAAAGAAATAAAATTTTATCAAAATCACTTTATACAGAGAGAATATTGAAAGGTATCAAAGAAAAAGGATTTGTAAATTTTCATATAGATTTAGCTAAAAAATCATTAGAGGAGATAAAACATAAACCATATACATTAAAAGGATATGAGGATTTTGAACTTTCTACTCAAATCCTATTAAAGGATGCAATAAAAAATGGAGTGAAATTTGAAATTTTAGACAGAGCAGAAAACTTTATATCTTTAGAAAAGGATGGGAAAGTTGAATATATAAAACAAGCTACGAAAACATCTTTAGATTCATATGTGACTATGTTAATTATGGAAAATAAGGTAGTAACAAAAAAACTGCTTAAAGATAATGGAATAGTTGTACCAGAGGGAAAAGATTATTCAAATATAGATTTAGCTAAAAATGATTATAGAAAATATGGTGCTGGAACAGTTATAAAGCCTAAATCTACAAACTTTGGATTGGGAATAACTATATTTAAAGATGAGTTTTCGAAAGAGGATTATGATAGAGCAATCGAGATAGCATTTAAAGAGGATTCTTCAATTTTGATTGAGAGATTTGTAAAAGGAAAAGAATACAGAATACTTGTTATAGATGATGAAGTAGTTGGAATACTTCATAGAGTACCAGCTAACGTTGTTGGAGATGGAAAAAGAAATATTAAAGAGCTTGTTCGAGAAAAAAATGAGGATCCTTTAAGAGGAGAGGGATATAAAACACCTTTGGAGAAAATAAAATTAGGCGAGTCTGAAAAAATGTTTTTAAAGGCTCAGAATTTGAATTTTGAATATATACCTCAACAAAATGAAGTTATATATTTAAGAGAAAATTCTAATATAAGTACAGGTGGAGATAGTTTAGATTTCACTGATGAAATTTTGGAAGTTTATAAAAAAATTGCAGTTAAATCTGCTCAAGCTGTAGGGGCAAGAATTTGTGGAGTAGATATGATGATAGATAAAATAGATTCTGAAAATATTGAAAAAAATTATGCGATTATAGAATTAAATTTCAATCCGGCAATACATATACATTGCTATCCATATAAAGGTAAAAATAGAAATATTGGTGAAAAAATATTAAAAGCTTTAGGTCATATAGAGTAAATAAAAAATAGTGTAATCTCAATAATTATGATTACACTATTTTTCATATAATATATTTTGTTAGATTTAAAAATTATTTTGTGAATCCTGTTCCTAGATAGTTTATAATTTTCTTTTTAATTCTTTGAATAGTATTATCAATTTTCTTAGGTGTTTCATTAAGAAGATTTGCAATTTCAACATATGTGTATTCTTTGCAAAGATAATAAAAAACTTTCTTCTCAAGATCACTTAAATTTTCAACTAAAAAACTCTCTAAAAGTTTAACTAGCTCTTTTCCTAAAACAATCTCTTCAGGATTATAGAAGTTGATTGATGGAGAGTTATATTTAGTAACTTCTTCAAATCCAACATACTCTTCTCCCATAACAGCAGAGTTTAAATTTTGGTATTTAGCTGAGCTGTGAGTTTTAACAGCAGTAATGATTTGTCTTCTTATACAAAGGTTTGCGAAAGTATTAAAACATGCATTTTTACTTTCATCATATGATTTAATAGCTTTCATAAGCCCTATATATCCTTCTTGTAATAAATCGTCTGATTCTGCACCTTTTAAGAAAAACTTACGATTATTTCTTAAAATAGAGCTTTGATATTCTTGGAAAATTTTTTCAGTGGCCTCTTCATCACCTTGTTGTGCTAATTTGATGTCTCTAACTTCAATCATGGCTCATCCCCCAATTTGTTTGATATATTTTATACTGTAATAATATCAAAAAAATTGATTAAAATAAATATTCCAAATTTTTCTTTTTTTTATTATTTTTTGATATGTAAACAAAAAATTTGAAAATGGGAAAGCTAGTGTTTGTAAGGAGAACTAAAAATATATAAAAAATGTATACAAATGTATTAGAATAAAAATGGAAATTTTTTTAAAATTTCCATTTGAAATTATTTTAAATAGAAGCAGATATGTTTAATTTAACATTTAATTTAACATTGTTACTATCTTCTAAAATGAGAGGAAATGATTCGATGTTTATAGAACCATTATAAGTACCATTTTTTAAAACTGTTTTAGGCTTTAAAAAAATTTTAACAGATTTTGATTCGCCGGGATTAAGTACAAAAATTTTTGGTGAAACAATTGTAGATATACTATTTTCTTCCATATCTATATCAACTTTGTATATAAGAGTTTTTTCTTCACTGTTGAAAAAAGTGTACTCTTCATGAGCTCCAGAGCTTATGTTGTGATCAAATGTCATTGGATAAAGTGAAATTGAAAAAGTCCAAGAAGAAAGTAACAAAAATAAACAAACAAAAATAAATTTTTTTAAAATGACAAAACCTCCCTAAATATTTAAATAGCATTATATTCTAATATTTTTGCAAAATTTTGTCAATATAAATTAGACTCAGGAGTCAAAAATTGATTTAAAAGTTGTTATATACGAAAGGGGATATATTTAAGATGACATTGAGCTTGATGTTTCCACTTTCTTCAAGATTTAATGGTAATGTTTCGATATCTATAAAACCACTATATACTCCTTGATTTAGTTTTGTTATTGGCTTTAAAAAAATTTTAACAGATTTTGATTCTCCAGGGTTGAGCACAAAAATTTTCGGAAAAACTAATGTTGAAATATGAAATTCATTCATATTTATATTCACTTTATAAACTATTGTTTTGTTTTGAGTATTAAAAAAAGTGTACTCTTCGGTAGCACCAAACTGAATATCTTTATCAAAAGAAACAGGATAAAGAGACAAGGAGAATAGTGATGTAAAAGATATAAAAAAGATACAGAAAATTAATGTTTTTTTATCAATCATGAAATCACTCCAATCTAGATTTGATATTAACATCTTATATATTTGACTTTATATTTTGATAAATAGTTTTAGGAATATATGTTATAATAAACTATACGAAATAAATAGAATAAGGTGGTTTTATGCATATAGATATAATTGAAAGTTTAAAGACGAGTAGTTTAGATTATTCGCTTGAATCAAAAATAGATTTTCAACATAAGCTTTTATCAAATAGAGATAGAAAAATTATAGTAGATATTAGAAAAGAGTTAGAAGAGTGTGATGAATTTATAATGTCTGTAGCTTTTTTGACAGAAAGTGGAGTAACTCTAATATTAGATCAATTAAAACTTCTTCAAGCTAAAGGAGTTAAAGGAAAGATATTAACTGGAGATTATCTTAGCTTCACAGAACCTAAAGCTTTAGAAAAACTTCTAAGTTTTGATAATATTGAAGTTAAACTTTTAACAGAGTCAAAATTTCATGCAAAGGGATATTTTTTTAAAAAAAATAATATTTGGTCATTTATAATAGGAAGTAGTAATTTAACTGGAACAGCACTAACGATTAATTTGGAATGGAATTTGAGAGTAACTGCCTTGGAAACTGGAAAAATCACAAAAGATATGTTAAATGAATTTAAATCTCTTTACGATTCCCTTCCAGTTCTAACAATAGATCAATTAAATAGTTATAGTGAGATTTATGAGTTAGCAAAAATTATAAAAGTAAAGCAAGAAAGATTTAGAGAAAAGACTGTTCAAATAAAACCAAATAAGATGCAGGAACTAGCTCTTCTTGGCTTAGAAGAGTTGAGAAAAAAAGAGGACAGAGGATTACTTATAAGTGCTACAGGAACAGGAAAAACATATTTGAGTGCTTTTCATGTACTAGAAACTAATCCAAAAAAAGTTTTATTTTTAGCTCATAGAAAAACAATTTTAAAAAAATCACTTCATAGCTTCAAAACTATTTTAGATAATAAAAAAATGGCAATATATGAAGCAGATAAACTAGAGGATAATGATGTAATTTTTGCGATGATTCAAACATTGAGTAAAGATGAGCATTTAAAGAAGTATAAAGAGGATGAGTTTGATTATATAATAGTGGATGAGGTACATCATGGTGGAGCTAAGAGTTATCAGAAAATTTTAAACTATTTTAAACCAAAATTTTTATTAGGAATGACAGCAACTCCTGAAAGAGGAGATGACTTTGATATATATGAATTATTTAATCATAATATAGCTTATGAGATTCGTTTGCATGATGCATTGAAAGAGGGACTGCTTTGTCCATTTCATTATTTTGGAATTTCGGATATAAGTATAGAAGGAAAATATATTGATGAAAAAACATCTATAAAAGACTTAATATTAGATGAAAGAGTAGATCATATAGTAGCTAAATCTAAATATTATGGATATAGCGGTAATAAGTTGCACGGATTAATATTTGTTTCGAGGGTTGATGAAGCTAAAGAGCTTGCAAAAAAATTAACAGAGCGTGGATTTAAATCAAAAGCCTTAAGTTCAGAAGACAGCGATCAAGAGAGAGAGAATTCTATTAGAGGGTTAGAAAATGGAGAGATTGAATACTTAGTAACAGTAGATATATTAAATGAAGGTGTAGACATTCCAGTTGTAAATCAGGTTATATTTTTGCGACCGACAGAATCTTCAATTGTTTATATTCAACAATTAGGAAGAGGGCTGAGAAAAAGTAAGAACAAAGAATTTGTGGTAGTTTTAGATTTTATAGGAAATTATCAAAAAAACTTTTTGATTCCAACTGCTATTTCTCAAAACAATACTTTTGATAGAGATTATATGAAGATGTTTTTAATAAATGGAACAAATATGATTCCAGGAGAGAGTAGTATAACTTTTGAAAGAATAGTTAGAGAGAGAATTTTTGAAAATATAAACAAAACCAATTTTTCAACCAAAAAATTAATTGAATCGGATTTCCAATTTTTAGAAAAGCAATTAGGAAGAGTACCATTGTTAAATGATTTTTATGAGATGGGTGGGATTGATCCAACTGTAATTTTAAAATTTAGAAAAAATTATGATGAAGTATTAAAGACAATAAATTCAAGTTGTAATTTGGGTATTTTAAGCAAAGATGAAAAAAATTATTTAACATTCTTATCATCAATATTTACTCCAAGTAAAAGAGTTCATGAGTTCTTTATATTGAAATATCTTATTTTGAATATTGAAGTAACGAAAGAACAGATAGTAGAAGCTATAGAAAAAAAATATGAATTATTTTCTCAAGAAAAAAATGTATTAAATGCTTTTAAGCATTTAGAAAAGGATATTTTTAAAAGTTTATCAACAATAAAAGAATATATGCCTTTAATAGAAAAAAATGGAGAGATTTGGAGAATAAAAAAAGAGTTTATAGAAAGTTATACTAAAAATAATTATTTTAAAATGTTGATAGATGATCTAATAAAATATAATTTAAATAATTCAAGTAGAAATTATAGTAAATTTTCGAAAGAAGGAATGAATAAATACAAAAATTATTCAAAACAAGAAGCATTTTGGTATATGAATTTGGATTTTAATAATGGATATCAAGTAAGTGGATATACAATATTCGAAGAAGAGAAAAAAGTTATGATTTTTATAACTTTAGATGATTCTATTCCTTTTACAACTTATGATAATGTATTTTATGATCGACAGCATTTTAATTGGTTTTCAAAAAGTAATAGATGTTTAAGTAGAAATGGAAAGCTGACAGGAGAGGGAAGAATAGCGAATAATGAGTTTACGATTGAAGTTTTTTTAAAAAAGAAGATGGGAGAAAATTTCTTCTATCTGGGTGAAGTTTTAAAAGTAGATTCTGCTAAGGAGATTTTAGGGAAAAAAGATGAAGTATTAGTTGAATATAATCTGATTTTAAAGGATGAGATAGATAAAGACTTATTTGATTATTTCAATTTATAAAAGAGAAGCTTTCGCTTCTCTTTTTATATTTTCTTTTTGTATTGAAACTCGGTATTATTATTAGATTTTAGATTTAAAGATGCTTTAATTAAATCTACGAAGTTGTTTCCAAAAACATACTCTAAAACACTTTGATATGAGAGTATAAAAGGTTGATAATCTTCAGTCTTAAAACCAATTGGATTTTCTCTTCTGAACCGTGCTGATTTAGATTTCTCTATATTCATACACGCAAAATCTGAATCATTCATAGCTAAATAATTATTTTTTTTAGTAGGAACGAAGATATATAAAGTTTCAGCCTCTTGTACAATTTCTAAAGGGTATATAGAGCACCAAAGAGGTTTTGTATCTATAATCTCACCTAATGTAGCACCATTATCGATACATATTTTGTGTATGGCACAAAGATGTCTATCAATATGAATGCATGAACACGTACATCTATCAAAAGTTGATTCAACATGCTCGTCCGGGATTAACATGTTGTCTTTTTTTATAGATGTTATAATTTCATTTTCAGTCAATCCCTCCTCTTTTAATATCGAAACCGCTTTTGTCAAAGAGTCATATTCTTTTAAATTTCCTAAAATTATATTTCTAGCTTTTTTATTAAATTCATATGGAAATTGAACGCAACAATTAGTCAAACAATTAAAACAATCAAAATTTGTTAGATGATTGAAACTTTCTATATCAATAATAGCATTATAAGATTTATTTTTTAAAATAACTGGAATAGTTAATGTTTTTATTCCATCGAAATACAGCTTTATTCTTTTTTTATTTTTTTCAGAGATTTTAAAATCTCTATGTAAAAAGTAATTCATTAAATTCTCCTAAACTTTTATATATATTTTTTAATGTCATCTTACATTATAGTATAAAAACATACAAAAACCAAGAAAAATATAAAAAATAATCAAATAACGAACATAAGTTAACCACTTAAAACTTAGACAAATAGGTAATTTTAATGTACAATTCAATTACTGAACTTTTAATGCTCGTCAATTTTCTCTCAAATTGATGAAAAATTTTCTAATTTAAAAATAAGCAGGTACATTCCCAGTACCTGCTTATTTCTATTATTTTTTAAAAAATAAAAGGAAAATAATAAGGAATACAGTATAGTGTCAATAAGACTGTATAATTTTAATTAGGAGGGGAGATATGATTGGTGGATTATTTAGAAGTAAAAAACTTATTGAAGCTGAAAAAAATCAAAAGCTATTAGAGAGTGAAATAAAAAAATTATCTATGGAATTAGTCAAAAAAGATGGATTTTTAAAATGTAAAAATGATTTGTTTATTTCAAAAGAAAATATGAGTAAAAATACTTTTGATTGGGAGAAAATGGGCGACGAATTAAAAAAATACCATGAAGAAAACCTTCTTTTGAAAAAAGAGTTAGAAAAAATAACAAAAATATTAAATCTTAAAGATTCGAGAGTTAGATATAGAATAAAGATTAATAAATTCTTATTTGAAGCAAGATTTAATGAAGAAGTTAAAAATTTTAAATTGAATAATGTTAACTATGCCCAACAATTGAATGTAGAATTAATTGAAAACTTAGTCGATGATAGCAAGATAAAAAATGAAATTTTAAAGAGATACGAAAACTTTATAAATGAAATTATGCTTTGGGAATTAAAAACAAATTTAATAAAAGGTGAAAAAATAACAGTGGTATATTCAAAGTCAAGAAAACTTATAAATGTATTAAATGAAAAGAGTGTATCATATATGGGAGACCTGAATATAGATATTTTAAATCAATTGAGTGAAGATTCATTTACAAATGAAGAGATTGATGGATTTAAAAGAATTTTTGAAGAATATAATAAAGAATATCTAATAAAAAAAGAACCTAAATTTTAATTATTTAGGTTCTTTTTCTTTAAAAGAATACTCTATTTTTTTCAAAGTTATGAATACTTTCAAGCTCTTTAATTTTAATTTTACTGATATATAAGATTGATTTATCTTTAAAAATTATACGCTCCTCTTTATAATCTAAAATTTTGATTAAATCAGTGTTTATAATAAGCCCTCTTTCTAATTTATAAAAATTTGGAAACGTAACTGTTAAAAAATCTAAATCAGAGAATGTTCGTTTTACAAAAAAACTCTCATTATTAATCAAATTAAATCTAACTTTCCGACTTACTCTACAGTAATCCATATATAAAATTTCAGAAAAATCAAAAACTCCTTTTAAGTAAGTATCTCCTAAATAAAATTCAGAATACTTTTTTATAGAAGAGTAGTATTCCTCTATAGATTTTTCGATTTCATAAACATCATATGTTAATGGTAGAATAAATTGTAGGTTTTCTGGCAGAATGCAATGATATAATTTTGGCAGACTAGATTACACTTTCTTTTAAAATATAGTATCCTTTTAGTATAACAAATACTACTGGAGGATACAGATGAAAGGATGGATTATGTTTAATAAAATTAAAGCTTTAAAAGAACAAAATCTTAAAGTAACTCAAATTGCCAGAATACTAAATTCAGATGTTAGAACTATCAATAAATATTGGGATATGTCATCTGAAGAATTTGAACTTCTCAGAACCCAATATAAACAAAGAATTGTTGGAAGAAAAATGGATATCTATGAACAACTTATCGTCTCTTGGCTTAAAGAGTTCAATGATATTAGTGGTGCTCAAGTATTTGATTGGCTTAAAGAAAGAGAGAAAGACTTTAGCATGGCTGAAAGAACAGTTCGATCATATGTTGAAAAACTTAGAAAGAAATATGAGTTACCTAAACTCAAAGTTTCACGACAATATCTTGCTATTCCAGAAACACTTCCAGCAGAACAAGCGCAAGTAGATATGGGACAGATTAATCTTCTTACTGAAGACAAAAAAACTAAAAAGCTCTATCTTTTTACGATGCTATTATCTTTCTCAAGGTATAAATTTGCTATTTGGCAAGATAAGCCATTTACATCAAGTGATATTGTACAATGTCATCAAAAAGCTTTTGAGTTCTTTGGAGGTGTTCCTAAAACTATTGTTTACGATCAAGATAAAACTATGTTTGTTAAGGAAAATTTTGGAGATGTTATTAAAACAGATTTGTTTCAAAAGTACTTAAATACTATGAATTTTAAAGTGTATCTTTGTAGAGCATATGATCCTGAGAGTAAAGGTAAAATTGAAGCTGTCGTTAAATTTGTAAAAAATAATTTTGCTAAACATAGAATTTTTACAAATATTGATGACTTTAATGGACTTTGCCTAGATTGGTTAAAAAGAACTGGAAATACAAAGGAACATTCAACAATAAAAAAAGTACCTGAAGAGATGTTTCACCTAGAAAAAGAACATCTACAACAAGTACCTCCATTCCTCTTTGCGAAAGAAGAATCTAGCAATAATATTGTACCTTATTCTTTGTCAAAAGACAATACTGTAACATATAAAAGTAATAGATACCAACTTCCAAAAGAAACATATTCAGATAAACAAAAAGAAGTTGGAGTACTTTGTGAAGATAATAAAATAACATTTTTAAATCTAAAAACTAAAGAAAGTATTAATACTTATGAGATTTCTAAGGATAAAGGCAAACTAATCTCAAATATTTCCAGAAATACACCGCCTGATCCTAAAGTTTTGGAGCTTAAATCCAAAATTTCAAATCGTTACTTTAACAACAATTTGATTATTAAGTATATCGAAAATATTGAAATATTAAAAAAACGATATATAAAATCTCAATTGAAAAGAATCGATAGTTTATCTACTGAATATGATAACGAAATTTTTCTAAATGCGATTAAAGAATGTATATCAAAAGATAATTTTGATTTAGATTTTTTATCAAAACTTCTTAATAATACCAAGAAAAATATTGAATCAGAATCTTCTTTACAAAATATTCCCGATAAATTAAAAAATATAGTTACTGAAACTAGAGAACTTTCTGAATACGAAGAAAAGTTGGTGAAGCTATGTTAAATGAAGAATTAAAAGAGTTGGCAATACAATTAAATTTAAATAATTTAAGGGATAATCTTGATGATTATCTCTTAAATGCAGAGCAATCTAACGTTTCGTATTGTGAATTTCTAAAAAATGTTTTTAAAATGGAAATTGAAGAAAGAGAAGCTAAAAAATATAAAATGCGATTAAAAAAAGCTAATCTTCCATATCATAAGGATTTTAGTGATTTTGACTTTAATTTTCAAAAATCGATTTCAAAGAAAAAAATAAATATTCTGTGTGAAATGCAATGGGTAGATCGCTTGTTTAAATTAATTCTTCTAGGCCCTCCTGGAATAGGTAAAACTAGAATAATGATTTCTTTAGGAGTTGAAGCTCTAAAAAAAGGATACGATGTTTTTTTTGTTTCAATGACTGATTTAATTGATATTTTGAAGTACCGAAAAGATTCATATAAATATAACTTACTATATAAAAGAGTTCTTAACGCTCAAGTTTTATTATTAGATGAAATTGGATATCTTCCGATTAGTAAAGAGGAAGCAAACCTTTTCTTTCAATTAATTTCAAAATTAGATGAAAAAATGGCAATGGTGATTACTTCAAATAAAACCTTTAGTGAATGGACAGAATTCTTAGGAGATCCAGCGCTAGCAACAGCAGTATTAGATAGACTATCTTTTAGATGTGAAATATTCAACTTAACAGGAAATAGTTATAGATTGGAAAAGAGAGAGCATTTATTTAATGAATAGGTGTAATTAGGTCTGCCAAAAAAGCAGCATTCTGAAATGCCAATTTTACAACAATCGAAAAGGCCAAAAAAACAACAAAATACTCTTGCCGTTTACATCATATCTAAGTATACAATCAAAACATTTATTTGACTTAAGAAATGTTCTCATCTCTTTTGTATTAGAATTTCCTACAAGAACAATAATAGAAACACCTTGTGAAAAATAAAAATCAAACTCCTCCTTAAAGTTAGGGATAGAAATATCTAGAAGAACTAACTTACAATATTCCACTATGTCTATTTCAACAAAATCATAGTTTAAAATCTCTTTTAATAAAATCTTTGAATTATTATCAATTACAAGCCCAATTTTATTCATGTGAAGCCAACTCCTCATAGATAAGAGACAATCGAATTGAATTAGCAAGATTAGATACCTTTTCAATAGTTCCTGTTAGATAGTTAATTTCATCGATACCCAAATAGTTTTCAGGATCTTTGAAAAGTACAACACCTATACAAGGATTGTTGCCAAAAGGGATTCTAAGTGCAGATGTATATTCTGAATCATAGATATCTTTTTTATCAATAAATAAGTTTGAGTCATATGTTTTGAAATTTTTTTTGATAACACAATCTTGATCCTCATAATTTTTAAAGATTTTAACTCTAACTATTTTTAAATTGGTGTTTTTTAAAATCTCATCTCTCAACTGTATTTCAAATTGTTTTTGTTCTCTAATTAAAACTAATCTATTAAATGTTTTTTCAATCGTATAAGATTTTCTTAGAAAAATTTTATCAAAGATATAATTATAAAAATCTAAAATTAAAATTATAGCTAAAACTAAAGTTGGTTGCTCTAAGCTTTTGTAATAAAATAAGCTGATGTAAACTAAAGAGAAACCTAAAATAAATTTAATGAATCGACTTACATTTTCGTTATACACTTTTAAAGAGTAGAAAACAATTCCCCAGTAAAGAGACATATAAGTTAGAACTCTTAAAAAATTATTTAATCCAGTCAAATTTGGGAAAAATAAATTAAAAGATTCTAAAGAAAAATATCCCATTAAAACAAAAACCCAACAAATATTTTTTGAAAGCTTTCTTTTTTTGGAAAAAAGAATAAATAAAATCATTAAAAATATAATTCGAGATAAAGATATATTTTTAGCAATAAATCTAATAATCTTTATTAAATATTCAAAATTTAAAAGTAAATATGTATATATTTGTGGAGATAAAATAATAAGGGTTATTATAAAACTATGTAAATAAGAGATAAATAAAAGCGTTATAAAAATTTTTTTAACAATATTGTATCTAGGAGAAATAAATTTGTTAATTAGATAAAAACCTAAAGTAAATCCTAAAATAGTCACTGTTAAAAAATCTAATATCTTTATAATGTCTATATATTTTGTAGTTCTAAAACTTAAAATTAGATTTAAAAATAAAATAAATGAAGTATAATATAAAGTTTTATCCTCTTTTAATTGTTTTTTCAGCTTAAGAAAGATGAATAAATTTATAATAATGAGGGATAAAGTAATCCCGTTCAAAAAATATTCTTCTTTTTTAGAAAATTGTTTGCCGATAAACTCTATCTCTATCTCTTCCCAAGGGCTTTCTTTTGTGAAAGAGATAATTTTAACTTCATCGTCATACTTTCCTTTTAAAGTATACTTATCATTTGGAACATTGAGAAAGATTTTTCCATTTAAAAAATCTTTACTTTCAAAGTTGTGATTAGTATTATCTAATTCGCTGTGTAAAGAGTATTCACCTATCTGGTTATCAAGAATTTCCATATTTTTAATCTTTGGAATTACATAAACAAAATCTTTTTCTTTCAATGATAAAAACTTAATTAAAACTCCTAGAGTTAAAGAAAAAATAACTATCGAAGCAATGAGGTATTTTTTTTTAAACATAAGATCCGTCCTTTTATTTTTTATATGTTGTAATTGAAATAATTTCAATGTATAGAACAGGAATTATAACCAATGTTAGCAATGTCGAAAATGACAAACCAAATATAACAGCTATAGACATTCCAGAATATAGTTCTGCCCCTTCTCCAAATCCCAAGGCAAGGGGAATCATCCCACACACTGTTGTCATTGTAGTCATTAAGATTGGTCTAAGTCTTGTTTTACAAGATTCTTTAACCGCTTCATTTAATTCATACCCACGATTTCTTAAAATTTTGATAAAGTCAATAAGAACTATGGCGTTATTAACAACAGTTCCTGCCAACATTATTATTCCAATCATTACCATCATATCAAATGGAGAGTTGGTTAGCAAGAGTCCACTATAAACTCCAATCATTGCTAAGGGTACTGATGCTAATATAATTCCTGGAAGTAGGAAATTTTCAAATTGTGAGGCTAGAATTGCATAGATTAAAAATATTGAAATTCCAAGAGCCATCGCCATTTGAACAATTGCCTCGTTAAATAACTGTGATACTCCACCCCATGAGTATGAAACCCCACTTTGAGGTGCTGCTTCATTAAAAGCTTTTAAAATTTCTGATTGAATGTTACTTAAACCTATGCCACCATCATTAACACTGATTATAGAAGTATATACTTTATCGATTTTATTGATTTCTGATGCTCCTTCTGCCATAACAATATTTGCTACATCTGAAACTTTTACAAATTTACCATCTCTTCCTCTAACGTTTAACTCATTTAAAATTGAAATTTTTGTTCTATTATCTTTTGATAATCTAATTAAAACATCAATATTTTCTATTCCAGTTTTTACAGATAAAGTTTGTCCAGCTGCCCTATTTCCACCTAAGAATGAGTAGCTTATTGTTCTTCCTATATCAAATGCACTAATTCCATGTGCTCTTAATTTATCTCTATTTAATACAACCCTTGCCTCTACATTTCCCGATTCTATACTTGATGTAATATCTATAATTCCAGGATTTCGACTAATCTTCTCCTGTATTTTAGATATAATATTTTTAGTAAGATTTAAGTCATTAGAACTTACCTGAAACTCGACATCTCCTTCGCCAGTATCTGTTTGATATTCGTTTTGGAGATTGAAATAGATACCTGGGATTTTAGAAATCTCTTTTCTTAAGTCTTTAGTAACATTAAAAACAGAAAATTTACGATCGGATTTTGGACCTATATCTACATTGACAATCCCTTTATTATCTTTAATCAAAGTTGAATATGACTTTGTTAAAGGATTGTTTTTTACTATTTCAACGGCCCGATTTGTAATCTCTTCTGCTTTTTCAACGGAAAGACCTCGCTCTAATTTTAGGACAATAGAATATCGCCCATAATCTTGCTTTGGAATAAACTCTGTTCTAGTAAACATAGGGCCTATTATCATCATTCCTATAAATGTTAAGAACGCTAATGCAACTGTTTTCTTTCTATTTGAAAT
>NZ_JRJZ01000034.1:0-40872 GCF_000800875.1 Cetobacterium sp. ZWU0022 | reverse complement strand
CCTTCAAGTTTTAGTTTACATGATTTGTTATTTTATGTCTACAAACTTATTCTAGCACCAACTTTTAATAATTATAGTAGTATTATATTATTTAATTCATTTAAATACAATCTTAGAATAATTATAACGTATTTATTTCATGAAGTTGACTATTCTAAGAAATTAGATTAAACTATGTATAGCGGATTTTAATGAAAAAAATTAATTATAGGTGGGGTTATAATCATCTAAAAAATGAGAAAAATGGGGGGATTATGCTAGTTAAATGTACAATAAAATGTGAAGTTTGTGGGAGTACTATATGTACTAAAACTCAAGTTGGATGGCTTAAAAAACATCCAATAAGAATTCATTGTCCAGAATGTAACATATTAATATCTGGAGATGTTATTCAAAATCAAGAAATGAGAAAGGTTGAGATTGTATTTAAAAATGCTCAAAAAATATCAAGCGTAGAGAAAACAAAATATTTTATAGAAATTTCTGGAGAGTTATTAACATCAAAAATAAGAGAATTTCAAAATACAGATATAATATCATTCAGTCCATATATAAAATCATTATTATCAACTATTACGGAAAAAGATGAAGAATTTGGAAGAAGTATTGAGGAATTTAAAAAGAATATTAATACATTTTTATATTTTATAGAAAATGAGTGGCCATTAATAAGAAGGATAAATGAATTATGGATGCTCAAAAAATATAAATATTTATCTAAAGAATTAGGGAAGTTTTTAGATAAAGAATGTTTTCCAGTTTATAAAGAGAATCAATTAGAATATCTTAGAGCAAAACATCAACTTTTTTTTATGTTCTTTAGCCCAATTATGTCAAAAAATTTTTTTGAAGAGACAACAGTAACTATACATAACGGAATAACAGAATTATCAAGAAAAGAAAATTATAAAGAGTTAACAAAATATTTTGTTGATGAAACACTTTTGGATATATATGAACAAAGAACGTTTTCTATATTAAGTTCTTTTGTGGAAAAATTTCAATTTTTTATTCCAGCTTTGGGATTAGAAAATAGATTTTATAATTTGGAGATGGATGGAACAACGGTTGTTTCATTTGAAGATATAAAACATTTTTATTTAGACTGTTTTGAAGCTATTGGCGAGATTCTTCCAATTGTAATAGCTTACAATAATCTTTTATATAGAAACAATTTCAAACAAATGAAAGAATTAAAAGGATTTGAAGGAATAAAAGAAATAGATGACTACATTGGAAAAATGAAAAATAAGGGAAATAAAGTGCTGTTTTGTAAAAGCGATGAATTATTTGACTCGATACTTGATTTGGAAGAAGATAATGGATTAAGAAATGCTATAGGACATGGAAGTTATACATATGATGGAGTTAATCAGATAATTAATTATTATGATAGCGAAAGAAAAAGAGGTGAACCGAAAAAGATTTATTTGGTTGAGTTTATTCAAAAAACATTAAAACAATTCAGAGCTATCATTGTTTTGATGGAGTTGATATATCAAACGAGGAAAAGTGATTATGTATTTAAAGGGATAAAGTCAGTTAATCCAGAAGTATTTTTAAAAAAAATGAGTAAATCGAATATTTCTTTCTTTAAACAAGATTTAAATAAATATCATAATGATCTAAAGGAATATGTAGAAAATTATATAAATGAAAATATAAAAAATAAAAGAAAAAAAATAGGCCGAAATGACTTATGTTTTTGTAATTCTGGAAAAAAATATAAAAAATGTTGTGGAAAATAAAAATAGAGGATAAAACTAAAATAGATCCTATGTCAAAGACATATTAAAAAAGAAAGTTAAATATTTAAAAGCTGATTCTTGTATTGTACAGGAGTAAGCTTTTTTAGTTTACATTGATAATGATAATTATTGTAGTAATTAATATAGGTTTTCTAACTCAGGTAAAGTTTCGCAGGTTTTATATGCGATTTCAGCGTTCATATATCCCAAAAATGATTCTTGAGGAGCATTACTTCAACAATTACCGTGTCTTGACATTGATTGAGTGATATTTAAAGATTTAAGTAACTTTTGGAAATTTGGACTTGTATGATTAGAATGAATAAACGTATCTTTTGATAGCATTGCTTCAGTGTGCATACTAAATTTTTAATGGCGTCTAGCTTGATATCCCAACAATATCAATATCAAAATTAATCTCGTCACAAATTAATCTTGAAATTTTTTCTTTTTTATATTCTGAAATGAAATGTATTTTAAAGTCGTTAAAATATGTTATTGCTTGTTCACTTACTCTAATGACGTATTTATTTTTAGATAACTGTTCAATTTTGATTTTTGTAAATTTTATTTTACTCATAAAAATCACCCCTTAAATATTATTATACAAAAAAAAGGCCCTACAAGATAGACTTGCTTTTTTTTGTCCATTTTATAATCTTTACTGAGTTCAATTGTGAAATATCCCTCTGTATCGCATAGGTTACACGTAGGTTACAAAATGATTTGTTAAATGTTGAAAACCCATATATTTACTAAAGGCAATGAGATTTCATTATGACCGTCCATATTATAGTGCATTAATAATTTTGAAGATTATTTCTATACCAAATATCCTTAAGTAAAATTTCTAAATTTCTAAAAAATCTAAATACTTAATTAAATAATTCTAAAAGATACGAAAAATTAGTAGAATAAAGGTTCGGTGAGGGATATCTCTATTCTTATTTTGCACTTAAAATGCACTTAAAAAAAATAAAACTCAAAATTTTTTTGATTTTTTGATATACTAAAAGTTCCATAAAGCTAATAAAAGCAATAGCAAATTATAATTAAATAAGAAATTGCTTTTTATATGTAAAATTGAAATAGAAAGATTGTAAAGAATCCTTCATTCTTTTGACATAGACAATATATAGCTAAAAATTTATAAAATAGATGCCTTGTAGGTAAAAGAAAGTATTAAAAAATTGACTTTTTATAAACTAAAGAAGATTAAATTCCTTATCGAAGGTGTTTGATCTTCTTTTTTTATCTAGCAGCTTGCTTTTAAGTTTTCAACGTCCTGTAATACTCATAACAAAAATAACACAGTTTAAAACTAACTAAGGATTAGTTTAGTTAGTTTAGTATTTTTTTTGTTTATATTTTTTTTTGTTAAAAATAGTCTTAGTAATATCTTTATTAGTATAGGAGTCATTTCCCAGTTGTGGGCCACCCACATCTGGAATACCCATATCTGGAATATCCATATCTGGGATACTCATATGTGGAATACTCGTAAGTGGTACTATCAAAGGAAGTCGCGAACTAGATTCCGAGTTACATCTCAGGAAAAGTCTCTATTGAAAGTTTTATATAGTCAAAACTTTCTGTTCACCCTTTTTAGCAAATTCTCGTTTATAGATATATCAGCACTCGATTTTTATCAATTTTCAATCATTAAATCCACTTAGTAAGAATATACTACTAAAAAAGAAAAAAATCAATGTCACAATACATATTTTTTTCTAGACTAGTAAAATAGGTAAAAAATACTGTATAAATAAAAAACCTTCCTCTTGGGGAAAAGGAAGGTTTTTTATAAACACGGGGGAGTGTTAAAATAAAAAGATTTAAATAAATTTTGGGGGGTATTAAATTTACTTAATCATCGGTTTCAATTAATAATACCATATCCGTAAAAAAATGTCAACAATGTTTTTTTTCAGAAAAGAAATTTTTTTATTTTTTAAAAAAAGAACACAGAAAAAATAAAGTGCATTAAAAGAGAAGCTTGAAGAATGGTTCAAAAAAAATTAAAAAATAAACCCTACCCCCATAGGGGGGGTTGACACAGAAAAAAAAGTATGATATTATTCAGGCATAAAGTAAATCTCGAGGTGATTAATATATGAAAACAGATAAGGAAAAAGCAGTATTGATGTTAAAAACGTGTCGTGGACAGATTGATGCAACATTAAAGATGATAGATGATGGAAGATATTGTCTAGATGTAGTAAATCAAATTTTAGCGGCAGAAGCTTTATTGAAAAAAGCAAATAAATTAATTTTAAAACAACATATGGAAAGTTGTGTAAAAAATGCTTTTAGCAGTACAGATGTTGATGAAAAAATTGGTGAAGTTGTGGATGTCTTAAATAAAATTATGAAGTAAGAGGAGAGAATCATGAAAGATAATACATTCAAAATAGAGGGAATGACTTGTTCAGCTTGTTCAGGTCATGTCGAAAAGGCAGTTAGAAAATTAAACGGAATAATAGAAGCAAATGTAAATTTAGCAACAGAAAAATTGGTTGTCAAATATGATGAGAAAAAATTGAATAATCATGAAATTATAAATGCAGTTGAAAATGCAGGATATAAAGCTATTCCAGTAGAGGAGTTTGATTCATCTAAAAATGAAGATACTAGAGAGAAAGAGATCAAAGAACTTTGGAACAGATTTATTGTATCAGTTATATTTACAATACCGTTATTGATAATCTCAATGGGACATATGGTTGGATATTCACTTCCAGACTTTATCTCACCTGAGATGAGTCCAAAAACATTTTCGATGGCTCAGCTACTTTTGACAACACCAGTTATGTTGGTTGGATATAAATTCTTTAAGGTAGGAGTTAGAACGCTATTAAAAAGAAGTCCAAATATGGATTCACTAATAGCTATTGGAACTTCGGCAGCTTATGTGTATGGTGTATTTGCAGTTGTAAAAATATTTGGTGGAGAACCAAGATATGCTCACGAATTATATTTTGAGTCAGCAGCAACAATTTTACTACTTATAACTCTTGGAAAATATTTAGAAGCTGTAAGTAAAGGGAAAACATCAGAAGCTATAAAAAAACTTATGGGATTAGCTCCAAAAACTGCTCGTATAGAAGTTGAAGGAAGAGAGGTAGTTATACCTTTAGAAGATGTAAAGGTTGGAGATATAGTTATTGTTAAACCTGGAGATAAGATTCCTGTGGATGGGGTTGTTATTGAAGGAAGTACAGCTATAGATGAATCTATGTTAACTGGAGAGAGTATCCCTGTTGAAAAAGTTATTGGGTCATCAATTATAGGAGCAAGTATAAATAAAAATGGTTCTATAAAGTATAAAGCAACAAAAGTTGGAAAAGATACAGCTTTAGCTCAAATTATAAAACTTGTAGAAGATGCTCAAGGTTCAAAAGCTCCAATTGCAAAGTTAGCAGATATAATATCAGGTTACTTTGTACCAGTTGTAATAGTACTAGCAATTCTTTCTGGATTGGGTTGGTATCTAGCTACAAAAGATTTAGAGTTTGCACTTACAATATTTATATCAGTTTTAGTAATAGCTTGTCCATGTGCTTTAGGACTTGCAACACCGACAGCTATAATGATAGGAACTGGAAAAGGTGCCGAGTATGGAGTTCTAATTAAAAGTGGAGAGGCATTAGAGTCTGCTCACAAAGTAAAAACAGTTATATTTGATAAAACAGGAACAATCACAGAGGGGAAACCTAAGGTTACAGATATATTAGTAGAGAGCATAATCTCAAAAGATGAGCTTTTAGTTTTAGCTGCAAGTGCTGAAAAAGGTTCAGAGCATCCTTTAGGAGAAGCTATTGTAAAAGCTGCTGAGGATAAAAAAATGGATCTTAAAAAAGTTGACTCGTTCGTGGCTATCCCAGGGCATGGAATAAAAGTTGAGATAGAAGGAAAAGAGGTTCTTTTAGGGAATAAAAAGCTGATGATTGAAAGCGAAATAGATTTAAAAAGTTTAGAGAATAAATCAGATTTATTAGCTAGTGAAGGAAAAACACCTATGTTTATCTCAATAGAGAAAGAGATAGCTGGTATTATAGCTGTAGCTGATACAGTTAAAGAAAACTCTAAAAAAGCTATAGAGGTTCTTCATGCTATGGGAATCGAAGTTGCAATGATAACTGGAGACAATAGAAAAACAGCTGAAGCTATAGCAGCTCAAGTTGGAATAGATAGAGTATTCGCAGAAGTTTTACCAAAAGATAAAGCGGCTGAAGTAAAAAGATTGCAAGATGAGGGTAAAAAAGTTGCAATGGTTGGAGATGGAATAAATGATGCTCCAGCTCTAGCTCAAGCAGATGTTGGAATTGCGATAGGTTCTGGAACTGACGTTGCAATTGAATCAGCAGATATAGTTTTAATGAGAAGTGATTTAATGGATGTTCCTACAGCTATAAAGTTAAGTAGAGAAACTATTAAAAATATAAAGCAGAATCTATTCTGGGCATTTGGATACAATATTCTAGGAATACCTGTGGCAATGGGAGTGTTACATCTGTTTGGTGGACCGCTATTAAGTCCAATGATAGCAGGTGGAGCTATGAGTATAAGTTCAGTGTCAGTTATAAGTAATGCTTTAAGATTAAAAGGATTTAAGCCAGATAAAATATCAGACAAAGGGAGCGAGAAAGTTATGAAAAAGAAAGTTTTAATCAATGGAATGAGTTGCATGAGATGTGTTAAGCATGTAAAGGAAGCTTTAGAAAGTTTAAACGGAGTTGAAGCTGTAGAAGTTAGCCTTCCTGAAAACTGTGCAATAGTTTCTGGAGATGTTTCAGAAGAGGCGATTGTAAATATATTAAAAGAGAATGATTACGAAGTTATAAATATTGAAAAAGTAGCATAATAATTGAAGCCATCTAGAAATTTTTTAGGTGGCTTTTCTATATTTTAAAAAATAAAAAATGTATACTATTTAACTATAAAATTTTATTGAAAAATTTTGGAATTTATGTAATAATACTATATGTTGTAAAAAGAAAAAGAGAACGACACAAGATGTTGTGTTTAGGAGGCTTATAATGATAAAGGTATTTGGTAAAGAAGATTGTAGTAAATGTGAAACTTTAAAGAGAATTTTAGATGAAAAAGGCTTAGAATATGAGTACATTCAAGATTTAAAAACTCTTATGATCGTAGCAAGTAAGGCTAGAATTATGAGTGCACCTGTTGTTGAAAAAGATGGAAAATACTACTCGATGGAAAGTTTTTTAGAGGTTCTATAAAATGAGACAGGTTATAAATAGAGCTGGAATAAGGGAAAATTTAGATATAACTAAAATTAGAGAGAAACTTCAAAGAGCTTGTGAAGGTTTAGAAGTAAATATGGTTGAGTTAGAAAGTCATATAGAGTCAATCTATCAAGAGAATATAACGACTAAGAAAATTCAAGAGTCTCTTATCAATCAAGCTGTAGCTATGACCAGTTTTGATGAGAGTGATTGGACATATGTAGCTGGAAGATTACTTATGATGGAAACAGAGAGAGAGGTTTTTCATAAAAGAGGGTTCTCTTATGGAAAGTTTTTTGAGAGTATAAAAAAATTAGTAGAGTTAGGAATATATGACGATAGATTGCTAAACTATTCAGAAGAGGAAGTTTTAGAGCTTCAAAAGGCTATCGATATATCAAGAGATATGATGTATGACTATGCTGGTGCAAATATGTTTGTAAATAGATATCTATTAAAATATAGAGGGGATATTTTCGAATTACCTCAAGAAGTTTTTATGTGTATCGCTATGCTTTTAGCCATAAATGAAGAGGATAAGGTAGGAGTTGCAAAAAGATTTTATGAAGCACTATCGCTGAAAAAAGTTTCATTGGCGACACCAATTTTAGCAAATTTAAGACTTCCAAATGGAAATCTTTCATCATGTTTTATTACAGCAATGGATGACAATATAGAATCTATTTTCTATAATGTAGATACAGTTGCAAAAATTAGTAAAAATGGTGGAGGAGTAGGTTTAAATATATCAAGAGTTAGAGCAAAAAACTCGATGGTAAATGGGTACTATAATGCCAGTGGAGGAGTAGTTCCTTGGATAAAAATTATAAATGATACTGCTGTTGCTGTTAATCAGCAAGGAAGAAGAGCTGGAGCTGTTACAGTGGCTTTAGATTCTTGGCACTTAGATATAGAACATTTCTTAGAGCTTCAAACAGAAAATGGAGATCAAAGAGGAAAGGCTTATGATATCTATCCGCAAGTTGTATTGTCGGATATGTTTATGAGAAGAGTTGAAGAGGATGCCGCTTGGACTTTAGTTGATCCATATGAGATTCGTAAAAAATATGAGGTTGAACTATGTGAAATCTACGGAGAGCAGTTTGAAGAGTTATATTTAAAAATAGAGGCTGATGATGAGCTAAATCTTAAAAAAGTTATAAAAGCTAGAGAGCTATTTAAAGAGATAATGAAAGTTCAAATAGAAACAGGAATGCCATATATTTTCTTTAAAGATAGAGCTAATAAGATGAATCATAATAGTCATGCTGGGATGATAGGAAATGGAAATCTTTGTATGGAAAGTTTCTCGAACTTCTCGCCAAGTAAAAAGTTTAACGAGGAAACTGAAGGTGAGATGGGTGTTAGAACTACAAAGTTGGGAGAGGTTCACACTTGTAATCTAGTTTCTATGAACTTAGCTGAGATAGAAAAAGAGGAGTTAGAGGAGATTGTAGATATATCTGTAAGAATTTTAGATAATACAATTGACTTAACGAAAACTCCAATAAAAGAGTCAGATAAACATAATTTAGCTTATAGAACAATAGGTGTTGGAACTATGGGATTAGCTGATTACTTAGCTAGAGAGTTTATGATATATGATGAATCTTTAAATGAGATAGATGAGTTGTTTGAAGAGATTGCAATTTACAGTGTAAAATCATCTGCAAAACTTGCGAAAACTAGAGGAGTATATCCTATGTTTAAAGGTTCAATGTGGGATAAAGGTATTTTCTTTGGAAAAGAGAAAGCTGAATACTTAGAAAGTTCAAAGTTTGCTGAGAAATGGGCAGAGGCTTTCGATTTAGTAGAAACTTATGGGTTGCGTAATGGTGAGCTTACAGCAATAGCACCAAACACATCAACATCACTACTTATGGGTTCGACAGCTTCTGTAAATCCTACTTTCTCTAGATTCTATATAGAGAAAAATCAAAAGGGTGCTGTTCCAAGAGTTGTAAAACATTTAAAAGATAGAGCTTGGTTCTATCCAGAGTTTAAAAATGTGGACCCAAAGACTTATGTGACAATTATGAGTAGAATTGGAAAATGGATAACTCAAGGTGTTTCTATGGAACTAATTTTTGATTTAAATAAAGATATAAGAGCAAAAGATATATATGATACCTTTATGACAGCTTGGAAAGAGGGATGTAAATCGGTTTATTATATAAGAACGATACAGAAAAATACAAATATAGTTAATGAAAAAGAGGAGTGTGAGAGCTGCAGTGGATAGAAAAAAACTTTTTAATCCTTTAGGAAACGACTCTTTGTCTGAGAGAAAAATTATAAAGGGTGATAGTACAAATATATTTAATCTGAACAATGTTAAATATGGTTGGGCAAACCAACTTTATAGATCGATGATGGGTAACTTCTGGATTCCAGAAAAAATTGATTTAACTCAAGATAAAAATGATTATGAGAATCTGACTGATGAGGAAGCGGCGGCATATGATGGAATACTATCATTTTTAATATTTTTAGATAGTATTCAAACAAATAATATTCCAAATGTTTCAGATTATATAACAGCTCCAGAGATAAATTTGATTCTTTCGATTCAGACTTTCCAAGAGGCTATTCACTCGCAATCTTACCAATATATAATAGAATCTATTCTTCCAAAAGAGATTAGAAACTCAATCTATGATAAATGGAGAGAGGATGAGGTTCTGTTTAAAAGAAACAGATATATAGCAGAGATATATCAAAGTTTCTTAGAAAATCCGAGTGATGAAAACTTCTCAAGAGTTATCGTAGCGGATTATCTTCTAGAAGCAATATATTTCTATAATGGATTTAATTTCTTCTATCTTTTAGCAAGTAGAAATAGAATGATGGGAACATCTGATATAATTAAGCTTATAAATAGAGATGAGTTATCACATGTCGTTATATTTGGGCAGTTAATTAAAGAGATTAAAAATGAAAATCCAGGATTCTTCTCGGATGATATGATATATGAGATGTTTAAAAATGCTGTTGATGAAGAGATAGCTTGGACAAATCATATAATTGGAAACGGGATTTTAGGTATAACTGAAGAAACGACTGAAAGATATACGAAGTGGTTGGCAAATGAGAGACTGAAAACTATTGGATTAAAACCAATATATGAAGGATTTGAAAAAAATCCGTATAGACATTTAGAAAAATTTGCAGATACAGAGGGAGAGGGAAATGTTAAAGCAAACTTCTTCGAAGGAACTGTAACAAGTTACAATATGAGTTCATCTGTAGATGGATGGGATGAATTCTAATAGTGGTTAACAAACAAAAAACGACAGATTTTTTCTGTCGTTTTATTATTTAGAACGATAATGTACCACCTATGTAATAATTTCTTTCTGGTGCTGGAGTTGCTGTATTTTTAGTTTCAGAATAGTTATATTTATCATTGAATATATTATTGATACCACCGCTTACAACAAAAAATTCATTTATTTTATATTGTAATGAAAGATCTGTGAAGTGATATCCAGAAACTTTTGTAGTAAATGTAGAGTTATCCTCATTAAACTCTCTAACAGTTGATTTACCAACGTAGTTAAATGCAAGACCTGCATTGAATTTAGATGTAAATTTATAGTCAGCTTTTAAAGTAAGTTTTCCTTCTGGAGCTAATGGAACCTTTTCATCTTTAAAATCTCCACTAGTTATTTTTGAATCTATATAAGTGATACCTTCACTGATTGTAAGTTTATCAAAGTAGTGTTCAGCAAAAATTTCTGTTCCGATTCTTCTAGTTTTAGCAAGATTTTCGTAAGCCCACCATTTTGTAGCTGGGTTGTGTACATTCCCTTGAATTAAAGTAATCTCATCGTTTGTATATGTTGTGAATACACTCCAAGAAAGATAAGTATTTCCAACAAAATCTCTAATTCCAATTTCAAAGTTATCAGAAGTTTCTGATTTTAAATCGTTACTTGTATATTCTAAATTTTGATTTTTATTAGTTATTTGACCAGGCATTGGAGATATAAATCCTCTTTCATATCTTCCAAAAACACTTCCTGTATCACTGTATGTATAGTTAAGACCAATTTCAGCAGCGAAATTGTCAGATTCTCTTTCGTCACTAATAGTTTTTGATGTATTTATGGGTTTCATAGGAGAAGCCGTCACATTCGTATTGCTTATTCTATCTCCACCAAAAGTCGAATGCTCATATCTTAGTCCAGTAATTAGATTTAACTTATCGGTAAGTTCATATTTATTAAGAGCATAAACAGCGTTTGTCTCTTTATATACATCATTTAATATATCGATATTTACATCTGCATTCATTCCTATAGGTAGTGGATTTCCATTCATAAGAGGATAAAATTTTCCAGATGTTGTTATATAGCTAGCTCTTTTTAGTTTAGTGTTGTTATAATCATATCCAAGAACTAACTCTCCTTTATCATAAGAGTACTTACCTCTAATTTTAGCACCTTTTGATTTTTCATCAAATCTTCCATCCATTCTAGCAGGTAAATCATAGCCAATTAAATCAAATGGCATGGAACCAATTTTATCCATTTTGTAATCCATTATAGAATCTTCTATGAAGTTTCTTTTATATCTTTGGTCATAAAGAGTTGTAAGTAAAGTTAGTTGGTTATTAACTTTTAACTCGTAATCTAAAGTGTAGCTTTCTCTGTCACTATTACTTTGAACAGGGAAACCAGCTATTTTTCTATCTTTTGCTAGCTCCTCTCTCATAGGAGCAGTTGAAGTATCCTCGTTACCTCTAAATTTTGTTCCTTGGAACTTTATTCTTTGATTTGGAGTTAATCTATAATCAAATCCTCCTGTAAAGCTTCCATTTTCTTTTTGATCTCCATCTCTATATCCTTTTCCATTTAGATATGAGTAGCCAGTATTTATATAAAGATTATCACTTACATTATAACCAGTACTGAATGAGATTTTATTTGTATCGTAAGAGTGATTGCCGTAGTTTAAAATAAAATAATCTTTTCTTTCGGTAGCTTTTGTAATTATGTTAACTACTCCACCAGCTGTACCAGATCCATTTAAAACTGCTCCTCCTCCAGGAATAACTTCAATTTTTTCAATAGAATTAACAGGAATTGTATTGATAGGTAGAGTTCCCATTGATTCATCGAGAGGGTTTATAGCGACACCATCAACTAAAACCTTGACTCTTGAAAGAGCTCTTTCTCCATTTCCTCTTAAATCAATAACTGGTCCAAAGTATGTTTCTTGAACCATAACATTTGGTGAATCTCGTAAAACTTCTTCTACATTTTTATACTCTTTTTTCTCTAAATTTTCTTTTGTGATTAGAATAATATTTTTATTTTCTTTCCCCAATTTTTCTTCGAAACCTGTTGTAGATGTGATTACTGTGTCTTCTAATTTAACTGCTTGTTCCTCTGCATTTGTTAAAATACTTATAATTCCCAATAAAATTAAAGTTTTTTTCATATTTTAAAGCATCCTCCCCATAAATAAATTGACAAAATTAAAATAAACTATTACAATTGTAGTATAAAGTAATTTGAAAGTCAAATGTTTTTGTAACGAAAAAATTTGTAGTTGGGAGAGGGAAGATGTTTAAAACAAGATTTAAATCACATCATGATGTAAAAGATGTAATCTTATCAAAAAGTAAAAGAAAGTTAAAATTACCGACTTCTTATTGGAAGTTAATGAATAAAGAACCAGAAGATTTAGATGGTGGAATATATGTTCACGTACCATTCTGCGATAAGATTTGTTCATTCTGCAATATGAATAGAAAGCAATTAGACAATGATTTGGAGGATTATACAAAGTTTCTAATAAAAGAAATTAATAAATATAGAGATAAAGTTTATATTCAAAAGAAAAAATTCTCTGTAATTTTCTTTGGTGGAGGAACACCGACGATATTAAAGCCTCATCAGTTAGAAAAGGTTCTATCAACTTTGAGAGAGGTATTTCCTTTAGACGAAACTTATGAGTTTACTTTTGAGACGACTTTACATAATTTAACTTGGGAAAAGTTGGAGATAATGAAAAAATATGGAGTAAACAGATTGAGTATTGGAATTCAAACGTTCTCAAACAGAGGAAGAAAATTACTTAATAGAACTTATGAGCAAGAGTTTGTTGCGAATAGAGTGAAAGAGATAAAAGAGAAGTTTGGTGGATTGGTTTGCTTAGATATAATTTATAACTATTTAGATCAGTCTTTAGAAGAGGTTCTTGAAGATGCAAGAATAGTAGGAGAAGTAGCACCAGATAGCGTAAGTTTCTATTCACTTATGATACATGATGGATCATCAATTTCAAAAGATCTAAGTTCTGGAGAAAAAAGTTTTGATTATAAAACTGAAAGAGATAGAGAGCTACATGATGCTTTCTTAAATAATTTATTAAATAATGGATATGAAGTTTTAGAACATACAAAACTTACAAGAGGAACAGATTCATATAGATATATAAGAAATGTTCATAAATTAAAAGATTTAATTCCTATAGGAGTTGGAGCAGGTGGAAGAGTTCAAAATATGGAGTTATACCATTTAAATAAGTTAGTAACATTCTACTCTGAAGATTCTGAGCAAGTTATGAAGATGAAAAGAATATCTGGATTAACTCAATATGAGCATGTTGCTTTAGAGGATTTAAAATTGGTTGCAGGAGAGAGATATCCGAAACTTTATGAAGCGTTACAGAACTTAGAAAAAGAAGGATATATTGAATTAGGAGAAACTGAGTATAAGTATACACAAAAAGGGATTTTCTGGGGAAATAATATATCATCATTATTAGTTGAAGCATACTTTGAAGGATAAAAAGGGGAGATAAATGAGAAAGACAGCACTTATATATTCATCGTTGACAGGAAATACAAAAAAAGTAGGAGAAGCTATTTTTGAAATTATAGAAGGAGAAAAAGCTATATTCTCTGTAGAAGAGGTTACACCAGAGATGATAAAAAATTATGATAGAATAATTTTTGGATTCTGGGTAGATAAAGGAACTGCAGATGCTAGAATTAGAAAATTATTGGGTAAAACTTCAGGTAAAGAGGTAGCTTTCTTTGGAACTTTAGGAGCTGAACCTGATTCAGACCATGGAAAAAAAGTTCATAGAAGAGTTACAGAGCTTTGTACTAAGAACAACACTCTTCTTGGAGGATTTTTATCTTTAGGAAAAGTTGCAGATAAATTAGTAGAAAGAATGGGGAAATTCCCAATCAATTTAATTCATCCATTAACTCCTGAAAGATTAGCAAGAATTGAAAATGCAAGTACTCATCCAGATGAGCAAGATTTTGAGAATGCACAAAAATATTTTAAAATGATTTTAGGATAAAGTTGTATATAATAGATAAAAAAAGGTGTGGAGCAGTTCAAGCTTCACACCTTTTTGTTTAAAATATTAATTAAGTTTTTCTAAAATCTCTTCGATAGACTGCTTTCCAAATACAACTTCGTTATCATTTATAATAAGAGCGGGAACTCCCATTAAATTAAATTTATCTTTTAAAGTTGGGAAGGCAAAAATATCAATCATTTCAGCTGATATATGAGGGTTCTCTATCGCTAATCTATGAGCTCCAGTAACAACTTCAGGACAAAGAGAACAAGATAAAGAAACGGCTATTTTTAAGTTCACATCCTTATTTAAAGATGCGATTTTTGTTTTTAAATCCGGCGAAATCTCTTGACCAGGGCCAGCTATATTGTATAGTGCTAGAATGAATGAGTTTAACTCATGTCCACTTGGAAGACCAGAGAATTTAACTCCTCTAAAATTATTTTCAGAGTCTAAGATAGCGATAGTAGGATAATTTTCCAACTTTATTTTTTTCTCTAGTTCAGGATTTTCTTTTTCCTTGTAAAGTTTTAAACTTATTTTATCAGAGATATCAGAGATTTCTGTTAGGAATGAATCTATATCTTTTGAAAGTGCAGATTCATTTAATATTGCTACAATTTTAATATTAGTTTTGAATCTTTCAAAGATACCTGTAAGTTGAGAGATGATTCCTTCATCTAGGAATTTAGAATCTGAAACTTCTTTAGATATATCAGAAGTTGTAGCTACTTTTTTCTCTTCTTTTTCTATTCCTAGTCTCTCTCTTTTATCTTCGACAACTTTTTCTAAAACAGTTGCAGCAAGTGCACCATCAGCTACTGCAGTTACAACCTGTCTCAGTCTTTTAGGTCTAATATCTCCGATTGCATAAACGCCCTCTACATTTGTTTGTAAATCCTCATTAGTTATAATATATCCAGCAGAGTCTAGCTGGATATGAGATTTAAATAGATCACTTTGTGGCTTATATCCTATGAATACAAAGATTCCAAATGATTCGTTATTAGCAGGAATATATTCCCAAGTTGTGTTCGTAGAGTTATCTCTAAAAATAGCTTTTCTAAGTTTTGTATCTCCGCTAGCCTCTAAAATCTCAGAATTAAATTTAACTTCGATTTTGGGATGTTTTAAAACCTTTTCAGCTATAGATTTAGCACATGTAAACTCAGGTTCCCTAGCTATAATAGTAACTTTTCTAGCAAATTTAGTTAGAAACATCGCCTCTTCTGCGGCTGCATATCCAGCACCAATAACAAAAACTTCAAGTCCTGTAAAGAATTCTCCATCACATGTAGCACAATAAGCTACTCCTCTTCCAGTGAACTCTAATTCACCTGGGAATCCAAGTTTTCTAGGATTAGCTCCCGTAGCGATAATTGTGCTAAGAGCTTTGTATGTTCCAGAAGTTGTTAAAATTTCTTTTATATCATTTTGAAAATTCATATCTGTAACTTCAGCTTTTAAAAATTCTACTCCAAATCCAACAGCCTGCTCTTTCATATGAGCACCTAAATGATGACCTGAAATCTCTTTTATACCAGGATAGTTAACAACTTCTGAAGTTGTTGTAATTTGTCCACCGACTTCTCCCTTTTCAATAATAAGAACATCCATTTGTGCTCTACCGGCATAAATTCCAGCGGATAATCCAGCAGGACCGCCGCCTATAATTATTAAATCATATATTTTTTCCATATTTCACCTCATAAAAGTATCGATTATATAGTGTTTAAAAATTAAAGGCACTAAGAAGTGCCTTTAAAGTTATTATTTAAATTATTAGATTTTTCCAATTAAGTCTAAAGATGGTTTTAAAGTTTCTGAACCAGGTTTCCACTTAGCAGGACAAACTTGTCCACCGTGTTGAGCAACGAATTGAGCAGCTTGAACTTTTCTTAATAGCTCTCCTGCATCTCTTCCTATTCCTAAGTCGTGGATTTCGTATGCAACGATTTTTCCTTCAGGATTTATAACGAAACTTCCTCTTAAAGCTAATCCCTCTTCTGGAATTAAAACTCCAAACATTTCAGAAATTTTTCTTGTAGGATCTGCAATCATAGGGTATTGAATTTTTTTGATAGTTTCAGAAGTATCATGCCACGCCTTATGAACGAAGTGAGTATCTGTTGAAACAGAATAGATTTCACAGTTGATATCTTTAAAACTAGCATAGTTGTCTGCTAAGTCTCCTAACTCAGTAGGACAAACAAAAGTAAAGTCTGCAGGATAGAAGAAGAATACTGACCATTTTCCTTTTATAGATTCGTTTGTAACCTCAATAAAATCTCCGTTGTGATAAGCTTGAGCTTTGAATTCTCCAATATTTTTTCCAATTAATGACATTTGATAACCTCCTATATTTTATAATTATTATTAATTTGTAATCATTACAAACTAATAATAATTTATTTTTGAAAAAAAGTCAAGTTTTTATTTAAAAATATTTTGAATATTAAAATATTGTTACTTGCACATAGGTTAGTTACTTAAAAAAAATAGATTTCCTTTAATAAAAATAAAAAAATATTGATAAAATAAATTTGACAATTCTATCGAAGCGTAATAAACTTACTAATAGGGTAAACAATATATTTTAAGGGGGTTTAAAATGTCGAATGAAAAAAAAGATAATTTGATATTTAAGCTAGTATTTGGTGTAGTAGTAGGTTTGATTATTGGTTTGTTTGCGAATGAATCTTTGATTGGAGTCGTTCAAACAATTAAATTTATCTTGGGGCAGGTTATATCATTTATAGTTCCGTTGATAATTTTAGGTTTTATAGCACCAGCTATAACTAAGATGAAATCGAATGCGAGTAAGATGCTTGTAGCCATGTTGATATTAGCGTATATGTCATCAGTTGGAGCAGCTTTATTCTCGATGATTTCAGGATATGCAATAATTCCGATGTTGAATATAGTGACAGTTGTAGATGGATTGAAAGAGTTGCCACCAATGCTGTTTAAATTGAATATTCCACCAGTTTTATCGGTAATGTCAGCTTTGGTTTTAGCTCTGTTTTTAGGACTTGCAATAGTATGGACAAATTCAAAAAAATTAGAAGCAGCTTTAGATGAGTTTAATAATGTTATTCTATCTATCGTTCACAGAATAATAATACCAATACTTCCATTTTTTATAGCATCAACGTTTGCTACTTTAGCATATGAGGGAAGTATTACAAAACAACTACCTGTATTTTTAAAAGTTGTAGTTATAGTTTTAATAGGACATTTTATTTGGTTAACTATTTTATATAGTATTGGTGGAGCAGTGTCAAAACAAAATCCATTTAACTTATTAAAAAGTTATGGTCCAGCGTATTTGACAGCTGTAGGAACAATGTCTTCAGCAGCTACACTTCCAGTTGCTCTATCTTGTGCTAAGAAGTCAAACACTCTAGATGAAGATGTAGCTAACTTTGCTATTCCTTTGGGAGCAACAGTTCATCTATGTGGATCTGTTCTTACAGAAGTATTTTTTGTAATGACTGTATCTCAGGTTTTATATGGAACACTTCCAACAATGGGAACTATGATTTTATTTATAGTTTTACTGGGAATATTTGCAATAGGAGCTCCAGGGGTTCCAGGAGGAACGGTTATGGCCTCTTTAGGAATAATTGCATCTGTGCTAGGATTTGATGATACAGGAATAGCTTTGATGCTAACAATCTTTGCGCTTCAAGATAGTTTTGGAACTGCTTGTAATGTGGTTGGAGATGGAGCATTAGCTTTAATACTTAACGGTTTGTTTAAAAAAAATAAAAATTAATGAAAAAAACTCTCCTTTCTTGTAAAAGGAGAGTTTTTAATTTATAATATTGGGATAGAGGAAAAATAGGAGGTGGAAAATGTATAAAAGTTATAATTTTGATGAGATTAAAGAAAGAGTTGAAGATTTAAAAAAAATAGATTCGGATTTTAAAATTGATAAAGAGTTGAAAAGAGATGATCTATTTTTTGCTCTTGAAATAAAAGATGAGATTATAGGATACATTTTTTTAACGAAAAAAAATGACGATTATTTTTTAAATAGAATTTTTGTAAGAAAAGATGAACGATTTAAATCTTATGGAAAAAAATTAATTTCATTTATTGTTAATACTGAAATAAAAAAAGGAAGTTTAATAGTAGAAAATCCCATTGAGATTTGTAATTTTTTAATGAAAATAGGGTTTGAAAAAGATAAGAATGAAATGTATATTTTGAAGAATTTAGAGGAGAAGGCTTCTAGAAAAAAAGAGGGGCAAAAAACTGTAATCTCTTCAATAATTTGGAATATAATCTTGGCAGCAACTAAAATAGGGTTTGGAATGATATCTAATTCTAGAGCACTATTAGCCGATGGATTTAATTCATTGTCAGATGTTGTTACATCAGCTGGAATTTTGCTAGGAATTCATTTCAGTAATATGCCAGAGGATGAAGACCATCCGTTTGGGCATGAGAAAATCGAAAGTGTTATTGGTGTTGTCATGGGAATATTTATGATTTTGACAGCATTTGAATTAGGAAAAGGTGGAGTTGAGCTAATACTTTCAGGAGAAAAGCGAGCTGTTCCAGGAACTGTAGCTATATACTTTGGATTGTTTTCATCTGTTGTAAAGTACTTTATGTATAAACAAAAGATGAGGGTTGGAATAGAAACAGATAATAGAGCTTTAATAGCTGATGCAAAAGATAGTAGAAATGATATCTTTTCATCTTTAGGAGTAGTTTTAGGAATAGGGTTATCAATATTTGTAAATCCTATATTTGATGTACTTATAAGTATACTGGTTTCTGTGGTAATTTTTAAAGAGGGAGTTCATGTTATTTTAGATATAACAGATACAATACTAGATAAACAGGATATACAGTTTATAGATGATATTAAAAAGTATATCTATGAAAATACGGATATAAAAAATGTACATGATCTGATGATGAGAAAATCAGGGGATAAGATATTTTTAGAGTTTCATATAAGAGTACCTAAAGATATGACTGTTTATAAGGCACATAAAATAGCTGATGACTTAGAGAATTCGATAAAACAGGATTTTCCATTGGTAAAAAATATAACGATACATTTAGATTGTATAATAGATTAAAAGAAGGAGAAGAGATGAGAATATTATTATTTATGTTTACTTTATCGACATTAATATTTGGTAAAAATATTGATACAAATGAGGTGTTGAAGAATTTAAGTAATCCAGAGTGGGTATTTGTTGACACGAGAGATACTAATGAATATAACGGATGGAACTTGTCAAATTTAGAGAAAAATGGACATATAAAAGGAGCTACAGATTTTTCATATACTTGGTTAGATGCTGAATACTTAAATTCTAAGAATGAAGAGATTTTAAAACAAAGAGTTGTTGAAAAAGGGATTGTTAAAGAAAAAAATATCGTTTTATATGGTGTTGATAATTCTCAAATAGCAAAGGTAGAAAATTATCTAAAGGAAAATGGTTTAGATGAGGTTTATACATATAACTTGATTGAAAATAAAGATTATACTCAAATTCCTTTTGAAGTTTATGAAGGCTATGAGATGTTAGTTCCACCAAGTTGGCTAAAAGAAAAATTAGAAAAGAAAGAAGTTAAAGTTTATGAAGCTTCTTGGGGAAGCATAAAGGATGCCGCAGTTTATGTTGCTAACCATATCCCAGGTGCTCCGCATATTAATACAGATAGTATAGAACCACCACCTGAGTGGATGATAAATACAGATGAAAATCTAATTAAATTTGCAGCAGAGATTGGTATATCAAAAGATGATTCTATTGTTTTATATGGTGATGATGTAATGGCGTCTTATAGATTGGCAATTATCTTTAAATATTTAGGAGTTAAAGATGTTAGAGTTTTAAATGGTGGTTTAGCAGCTTGGAAAAAAGCGGGGTACAAAACAGATATGGGTGTAGTAAAGGCTACCCCAATAAAAGAATTTGGATCTAAGACGCCGATTAATAAAAAATTGATAGTGGATGAAGCCGGAGCAAAAGAGTTATTAGAAGATAACAATAAAGTTTTAGTAGATATTAGATCATATAATGAGAGAATAGGAAAAGAATCTGGGTACTCTTATATGCACAGAAAAGGTAGAATTCCAGGATCGGTTTGGGGAAAATCAGGAAGCAAATCAACAACTTTAGAAGATTATAGAAATGTTGATAATACTATGAGAAATGGGTATGAGATTATATCTATGTGGAATGAGCTAAAAATTTCAGAGAAAAAAGAATTAACATTCTTCTGTGGATCTGGATGGAGAGCTGCGGAAGTTCTATTTTATTCAGAAGTTATGGGATTGAAAAATAACTCTCTTTATTCTGACGGATGGATTGGATGGAGTGCAAATTCACAAAATCCAATTGAGATAGGAGAAGAGAGATAAAATAAAAAGGAATCAAACAAAGGTTTGATTCCTTTTTTTTATGCATCGTCATATTTTTCAAAATTATTACTTTTAAGCATTGTTTGAACTTTTTTTATATACGCTCCTTTTAATTCTGAGTAGCTTGTTAAACCGTAAGCTATCTGTGTAGGAGATTCGCCAGCATGAACTCTGGTTCTAAGTGATTTATATGCATTAACTCTAGAAAGAGTTAGAACAAAATCTTTAACAGAATCTTTAATAGAATCATATTCTTTATAAGTACGATTAGTATGTTTGAATGCATTCATACCAAAAAGATTATTTTTTTCTTTAAAAACTCTTGATGTTCCCCAGCCACTTTCTATTGCTGCTTGAGATAAAATTAAAGAAGTTGGATATTTAATCATTCTTCTTTTTAACTCAGGCCAATTATAAGCAGAGACTTTATAGGCTTTAAAAATTCTATCTAATTCTTTTTTTTCTTCCGTAGTATGTGATGTTTTTTTTGATAAAGCATCAATGATAGATATATCTCTATCGATTTCTTGGTTTACTACTTCAATACTAGGGAGTAGCATTGAAATAAATGCTTCTTTTCTATTCGTGACACTTAATTTTTTTAGATCCAATCCATCTAAAGAGTAGACGTGATTTCCAGTAGGTTTTCTCTCTAAATCTTTAACTGATTTAACTTCTATAGTTTTATATTTGATTTCATGTGGAATATGAAAATCAATTTCAGTAGAAAATGAGATAGATGAATAAAGGAAAAAAGTAAGCATGCAGATAATTAATTTTTTCAACATAACCTCTCCTTTATTAAAATAATTTTTGTATAGACTAGATTATATATGAAAATATATGAAAAATCAATAAAAAATTTACAGAGAACAAAAGGTGTAGTATAATAAAACGATATAAAAATTTAAATAAAAGTGGGAGATGAAAATGACGTTAGAACGAAAAAAATCATTATTTTCAATAACAATTCCGATCTTTTTAGAGTTGTTACTAGTGACAGTAGTGGGAAATATTGATACGATTATGCTTGGAAGATTCAGTGATAAGGCTGTAGGGGCAGTTGGAGGTATGAGTCAGGTATTATTGATTCAAAATACAATTCTAAGTTTTATCTGTTTAGGTACTACGATACTAATGGCTCAATTTATAGGAGCTAAAAATCATAAATCAACAAAAGAGGTAATTGCTGTTTCTTTAATAATGAATGTGTTCATAGGTCTAGTTCTAGGTCTGGTATACTTTATAGGTTGGGAATGGATTTTAGTAAAAATAAAATTACCTTTAGCTTTGAGAGATATGGGAATGAATTATTTTAAACTTGTTGGAGGTCTTTGTATATTCCAAGCGATTTCGTTAACGAATGGAGCTATTTTAAAAAGTTATGGAAATACAAAACCGATGCTTTTTGTAAATATAGGAGTTAACCTTTTAAATATTTTAGGAAATGGTATGTTTATATTTGGATGGTTGGGAGCACCTGTTTTAGGAGTTACAGGAGTTGGGCTATCAACAGTATTCTCGAGATTTATAGGAGCTATAGTTTCTCTGGTAGTTATGTCATATTTCTGTAAGTTTAGATTTGAAGATTTGAAAAAATTTACTTTCGAAAAAGTAAAAAAAATATTATCGATAGGAATTCCGACAGCTGGAGAGCATCTAACTTGGAGTCTAACACAAGTTATAATACTTTCTATGGTAAATACGATGGGAACAATAGAGATTACAGCAAGAACATACTTAGCATTGATTTCATCTTTTATTATGATATTCTCGATAGCATTAGGACATGGAACGGCTATTCAAGTTGGACAACTTGTTGGTGCAGGAGATAAGGATAAAGCTTATGATCAGTGTATGAGAAGTTTAACACTTTCATTTATTTCGGCGACAATTATTTCTTTATTGGTGTATATTTTTAGATATGGAATTATGGAGATGTTTACAAAGGATGCAGAAGTAATAAAAGCTGCAGCGAAAGTTTTCCCGTGGATGATATATATTGAAACTGGAAGAACATTTAATATAGTTGTAATAAATGCACTTCATGCAGCAGGAGATATAAAATTCCCGATGATTATGGGATGTATCGTTATGTTAGGAGTTGCAGCACCACTTTCTTGGATTTTAGGAATAAGAATGGAATGGATGTTAGTTGGAGTTTGGATAGCTAATGGAACAGATGAATGGATAAGAGGATTTGGAATGCTTTGGCGTTGGAAAACAAAGAGATGGATGGCCAAAGGGTTTATATAAAAAAAACGGATTTTTTAATCCGTTTTTTTTTATTACTTTGAAAAGTATATTTTAGTATGATAATATTCCAAATTTAACAAGTATCATAGCGATTGTATATATAACTGGGAATGTGATTATTGTTCTTAAGATGAAAAACTTCGCAACATCTAAGATAGAGAATCCCATTTTAGAGTTAACAAGAATCATTCCTGTTTCACTCAAGAAGATTAGTTGCGCAAACGACAGCGTTCCAACAATGAATCTAGCTACTTCACTAGTAGTATTTTCAATGAATAATGCAGGTAAATACATGTCAGAGAATCCAACAATCATAGCTGGTGCCATTTGAGATGCAACCTCTTGTGAGAATCCAAGCATTTTTAAGATTGGCATTAAAGGCATAGAAAGTATATTGAAGAAACTTGTATTTTCAGCAATAACTAAACCGATAGAACCAACACACATAATAACCGGAATAAATGTAATGTAGATAACTAAAACTTTGAATAATGAATCTACAACAATCTCTTTTTCAGATGCCTTTCCAGCAGTTGATGTAGCTAAGTGTAAAGCCTCTGCAAAACTTTTAGCTCCATTATCATCAACTTTGTTACCTTCGAAATATTCATTTTTAAACTTTTTTAATGGTAATCTAGCGATAATAAATCCAGCAACTATAGTTGAGAAAGCTATTGTTCCGTAGAATACCCAGAAAATTTTCGAAAATTGTAATAAATCAGCAACAACAGCAGCAAATGAAATACCAACGATAGAGAATGAAGTTGCGATTATAGCAGCCTCTCTTTGAGTGTAGTATCCTTTTTGATATTGTTGATCTGTAACTACTATACCAATTGTTCCATCTCCTAAGAATGAAGCAAGAGCATCAATAGCAGCATAACCAGGAACCTTGAATACTTTTTTCATAATTGGAGCGATAAGTGTTCCAATAAATTCAACAAGTCCAAAAGATGTAAGTAGTGGCATTAACATAACTCCTATGAAGAAAGTAACCATAAGAGGAGGAATCATATCTCCAGCCATTAATCCACCAGTATTCTCATTACTTAAAAATTCAGGTGCAACTCCAAGTGAGATCATTATAAACATTAAAGATCCACCAATTCTTAAAATACCACTAAGTTTATCAGTCACGAAAAGGTCATTTAAGTATTGCTCTTTAAAGCTTTTTTTAATAAATCCTAAGATTGTTCCAGCTATTGTTATTGTAGAACAGAACATTATTAGGAAATTAACCCAACTTGAATAGTTATTTAGAACAAAGTTTTTTAGGTGACCCATTATTATAGAAGACTCACCACCAATTGAAATAGGAGCTAAAAAAGCTAATAGTCCTATTAAAGAATAAATACCAAATTTTAGTATTGCCATTATAAAAAACCTCCAGAAATTTTAAAATTTCTGCCAAATAAAAAAACATACTTAATAAAAAGTATGCCTGAATTGAGAACTTATATTATTAAGCGTATTACTATGGCAGCTTCGTAATACTTAATTCACAGGAACATGTCGTCATCGCCATCGGCCTTAGGCTCAAAACATATAAGTGAACTAACCTCTGTTTAAATTGTCAGTTAAGTATACATTAAAATAAAGAGATTGTAAAGAAAAAAATAAAAAATAAAAGATAGAGTACGGAAATAGAGTAGTAATCTTATAAGTACTTAAAAGGAAGGTGATTTATGTATTCGAAAGATGATATGATTTTGTGGTCTATGATAGGATCTATGATTGTAGATGTAGGTAGATTAGAAGTTT
Organism: Cetobacterium sp. ZWU0022; assembly: GCF_000800875.1. Lineage (NCBI taxonomy): Bacteria > Fusobacteriati > Fusobacteriota > Fusobacteriia > Fusobacteriales > Fusobacteriaceae > Cetobacterium > Cetobacterium sp. ZWU0022. The sequence continues at coordinate 16,138 of NZ_JRJZ01000034.1, read as the reverse complement.
TAGCTTTTTCACCTGAGTATTTATTTAAGGTTTTTAGAAGATCAAGTGAGTTAGGAGTAAATGTCTTTAAAGAGAGTTATAAGGATGTTTTAGAAATTATAAACGAATTGAAAGATGGAGTAGAGAAAGAAAAAATAAAGAATTTGTTTGGTGATTTTAAGATTTTGAGAGATCTGAAAAATGGAATACAAAAAGAAAAAAATCTAATGGAGAAAGAGAATATAAAAATGTGTACATATTTTTGTTCTGATTATCCTGAGAAGTTGCGATTGTGTAAAACGCCACCATTTGTTTTATATTATAAAGGAAAACCTTTAGATAATGATTTTTTGACTGACAGCATATCGATAGTAGGAACGAGAAATCCTGAAGATGAAAAAATAATACAATTTACAGAGGAGATTGTAAGAAATCTTAAGCAAAAATTGAGATATAATATAAGTGGTTTGGCCTTAGGGTGTGATACGATTGGGCATAAAATAACAATGGAGCATGAGATAAAAAATATAGCTATCTTAGGTCAAGGGCTAGGAACAGAGATATATCCAAAAGAAAATTTAGAATTGAGTAAAGAGATACTTGAAAATGAGGGAACGCTAGTTTCAGAACTTCCTCCGAGTATAGGTGTTAGAGGGATTTATTTGTTGGCAAGAAATAGGCTTCAAGCTTATTTAGCTGAGGAGTTATTAGTTTTGGAGACGGGAAATAAAGGTGGAACAATAACGACTATAAAAGCAGCTTTTTTAGAAAAAAGAAAAGTTTATATCAGAAATATAAAGAAGAATCAAACTATGTTTACGTTGAAGAATATATCGAAATTGACATTTATAAGTTGTTATTCTGATATGGAGATAATAAAAATTTTGACAGCAAAGCCAGCAACACTTTTTACATTTAAGTTTTCTTAAAGTGGTGTACCTGAAGAGAATTGAACTCATGACCTACTCCTTAGGAGGGAGTTGCTCTATCCAACTGAGCTACAGATACACGTAATGTAGTCAAAATTTAACATAAAAAAAATATCTTGTCAAGAAAAAAGAGTGATAAAATTCCGGGTTATTTTACCTGAGAAAAAAAGTCACTCTTTACTTTTTTTAACTGCTTGACATTAGGTCTAAACATGAAGTATAATTGACATTATGTTTCATATAATTACAATTTTGGAGGGGTTTTATGAAGAGAGTTTCGGTTTTATTAGGAGCATTAGCTCTAACAACAGTAGCATCGGCAGCACCAACAAAAATTGGAGTGACAATTTATCGTTATGATGACAACTTTATGTCAACAGTGAGACAAAGTATTGAAGCAGTTGCAAAAAATGATAAAGATGTTGAAGTATTAATGAACGATTCACAAAATGACCAATCTAAACAAAATGATCAGGTGGATGTTTTAATTGCAAAAGGTGTTGACGCTTTAGCAATTAACTTAGTTGATCCAGCTGCAGCATCAACAGTTATAGCAAAAGCAAAAGCAGAAGATATTCCAGTTGTATTCTACAATAAAGAACCATCTAAGGCTGATATGGATAGCTATGATAAAGCTTATTATGTGGGAACAGACTCAAAAGAATCTGGAGTAATCCAAGGTGAATTAATAGCTAAACATTGGGCTATGCATCCTGAATGGGATTTAAATAAAGATGGGGTAGTTCAATATGTTTTATTAAAAGGAGAGCCTGGACATCCAGATGCAGAAGCTAGAACAACTTATGTAACAAAAACTCTTAACGAAAAAGGAGTAAAAACTCAAGAGTTACATATGGATACTGGTATGTGGGATGCAGCTATGGCAAAAGATAAAATGGAAGCTTGGTTATCAGGACCAAATGGAGATAAAATAGAGGTAGTTATTGCAAATAACGATGGAATGGCTATGGGAGCAGTAGAAGCTTTAAAAGCTAACGGTAGAGCAAAAACACCAGTATTTGGAGTTGATGCGTTAGCTGAGGTTTTAGTTATGGTGGAAAATGGAGAGATAGCTGGAACTGTGTTAAATGATGGTAAAAATCAAGGAGAAGCTACATATGAAATAGCTAAAAACTTAGCAAGAAAGAAAGCTCCAACAGAAGGAACTAAATGGGAGTTAAAAGATAAGATATTAAGAGTACCATATGTAGGTGTAGATAAAGACAATTTAAATGATTTTAAAAAGTAATAGGTGAGGGGAGGTATAAGCCTCCCTTTCTTTAATAAAACTTAGAGATTAAAGAGGAGATATTTATGGAGAAATATTTACTAGAGATGGTAGAGGTATCAAAATCTTTTCCTGGAGTTAAAGCTCTAGATAAAGTTAATTTAAAAATAAGACCTCATACTGTTCATGCTTTGATGGGTGAAAATGGAGCAGGAAAGTCAACGTTAATGAAATGTTTATTTGGAATTTATTCTAAAGATGAGGGTAAGGTATTTTTAGATGGAAAAGAGGTAAACTTTATATCAGCTAAAGATGCTTTAGAAAACGGAGTTTCTATGGTTCATCAGGAGCTGAACCAAGTTTTACAAAGAACTGTAATGGACAATGTCTGGTTAGGTAGATATCCGTTAAAAGGGATATTTGTAGATCATAAAAAGATGTACGAAGATACAAAAGAGATATTCAAAGAGTTAGAAATAGATGTAGACCCGAAAGCAAAGGTTTCAACACTATCTGTTTCACAGATGCAGATGGTTGAAATAGCAAAAGCCTTTTCTTATAATTCTAAGATAATAGTAATGGATGAGCCGACATCCTCTCTAACGGAAAAAGAGGTGGGACATCTTTTTAAGATTATCAAAAAATTGACAGACAGAGGTTGTGGAGTTGTTTATATATCTCATAAGATGGAGGAGATAAAAGAGATTTGTGATGATATAACGATACTTAGGGATGGGCAATGGGTAGCTACAAAAAGTTTAGATGGAATAACAACAGATGAGATTATTAGTATGATGGTTGGAAGATCTTTAACTCAGAGATTCCCTGAAAAGACAAATCATCCAGAAAATATTATTTTAGAGGTTGAAGGATTGACAGCTAAAAATGGGCCATCAATAATGGATGTAACTTTTAATCTAAGAAAAGGAGAGATTTTAGGAATTGCAGGGTTGGTTGGTTCTAAAAGAACAGATATAGTTGAAACAATTTTTGGAATCAGAGAGAAATCGACTGGAACAGTTACAATCAATGGAAAAGTGGTGGAAAATAGAAGTAGTTTGGAAGCGATACAAAATGGATTTGCACTTGTAACGGAAGAACGAAGAGCTACAGGAATATTTCCACAACTAAATGTTGAGTTTAACTCTTTGATTTCAAATATGAGTCACTATGAGGGAAAGAATAAATTATTAAATGGAAATAAAATGTATGGAGATACAAAATGGGTTATAGATTCGATGAGAGTTAAAACTCCAAATCAAAAAACGCCTATAGGAAATCTTTCTGGTGGAAATCAACAAAAAGTAATTATTGGAAGATGGCTTTTAACTAGTCCAGATATTTTGATGTTAGATGAGCCAACAAGGGGAATAGATGTAGGAGCTAAATATGAAATTTATCAATTGATGCTAGATTTGGCAAATAAAGGAAAGGGTATAATAATGATATCTTCTGAGATGCCAGAACTTTTAGGAGTTACTGATAGAATTTTGGTTATGAGTAATGGAAGAATAGCGGGGATAGTTGATACAAAAGAAACAACTCAAGAAGAGATTTTAAAATTAGCATCATTATATTTATAGATCGTGGGAGGATAGAATGGAACTAAATAATGAAGAGAAAAAAAATGGTTTCTTTAAGGGGAAAGATACAAAAAAACTTTTATTAGATGGAGGATTGTATATTGTTCTTCTAATATTGATAGCAGGAATAATAATAAAAGAACCAGCGTTCTTAAGTTTTAGAAATATGAGAAATATTTTAACGCAATCATCTGTTAGAACAATCTTGGCTCTTGGTGTTGCGGGTATAATAGTAACTCAAGGAACAGATCTTTCAGTAGGAAGACAAGTTGGATTGTCGGCAGTAATTTCAGCAACACTATTACAAGCTGTTACAAATGTTAATAAGGTATTTCCTGGATTAGATACGTTACCAATACCAGTAGTTATTTTAATAATATGTGTAATTGGAGCTTTTGTAGGATTTTTAAATGGATTTGTTGTTGCATACCTAAATGTAACACCGTTTGTTGCTACTTTAGGATCGATGATAATAATATATGGAGCGAACTCTTTGTATTATGATTATGTTGGAGCATCTCCAATTGCAGGATTCTCTAAAAGTTTTACAACTTTTGCACAGGGATTTTTTACAATAGGAGGATTTAGATTTAATTATCTAATAATATATGCAGCATTAGCAGTATTGTTTATTTGGATTTTATGGAATAAAACAACATTTGGAAAGAATCTCTTTGCAGTTGGTGGAAATCCTGAAGCTGCAAGAGTATCGGGAGTAAATGTAAAGAAAACACTTTTACTAGTTTATACTTTATCAGGAATCTTCTATGCATTCGGTGGAATGTTAGAAGCGGGAAGAGTTGGAAGTGCTACAAATAACTTAGGGAACATGTATGAGATGGATGCTATAGCTGCTTGTGTAGTTGGAGGAGTTTCATTCTCAGGAGGAGTTGGAACAGTTCCAGGAGTTTTAATTGGAGTTATAATATTTACAGTTATAAACTATGGATTGACGTTTATAGGAGTAAACCCATATTGGCAATATATAATAAAAGGGGTAATAATAGTGATGGCAGTTGCTTTAGATACGTTAAAGTATGTAAAGAAGAAATAGAAAAATTAGAATAAAAAAAAGTTCTAGAGAAAACTCTCTAGAACTTTTTTAATCTATATATGTGATTATTTCTTTTAATTCTAAACTTCTTTTAATATCTATAACTCTTTGGTTTTTACTTCCACGCCATTTTAGATTTAAATCCTTCTCTTCGATGTTAAATTTACCATCAACTAAAATATCACATAATTTTATAAGAGATAGGAGTTTTGGGTTAGCAATAATTATTTCCCAAGTAAAACCAGACCAAATCCAAATATCTTTTTCTGGAAAACTATTCTTAAATTTTTTAATAAAGTTTACAAGTGGATCTATATTCTCTATATATGTAGGGTCTCCACCTAATAAAGAAAGCCCTTTAATACTTTTATTGTATTTCTTAAAATAGTCTAAAATCTCATTTTCAATCTCTTCTGTAAAAGGAGACCCGTAGTTAGGGTCCCATGTGTCAGAGTTAAAGCAATCTTTACAAAAGTGAGAACATCCACTTACGAAAAGACTTACTCTAATTCCTTCTCCATTAATCATATCTGTATATTTGATACCAGAATAGTTCATAACAATCTCCCATCGTTTTACATATGTTTAACTCTGTTTATTACCTCTTTTTGTTTTCCTTTATTGAAAGGTCTGCTATCAGGTTGAGCTAGATATCCGCAAACTCTTCTTATAACGTTCATCTTAGTAGAATCGTGATTTCCACATTGAGGACACTCGAATCCTCTTTCAGTAGCTAAAAATTCTCCATTGAAGTCACAGATATGACACTTATCAACAGGTTGATTAATCCCCATATAATGTATTCCTATTGATTGAGCATATTTTAAAACTTGATAAACAGCTTCAAGGTTTTTCTTTAGTGAATCAGTTTCTATATAACTGATATGTCCACCAGAAGCTAGAGTATGTCCTGGAGCTTCTAATCTTAATTTTTCGAATGGATTTATATTAATTTTAGAAGAAACATGGAAAGAGTTGTCATAGTACTCTTTATCAGTGATTCCTTCAATTACTCCAAATTCTTTTAAGTCAATTTGTGCAAATCTGTCACAAAGAGATTCAGATGGTGTTGAATAAAGAGCGAATCCTAAATTAGTTTCCTCTTTGAATTCTTTTACTTTTTTAGAGATATACTCTAAAACTTTAAATGATTTTTCATAAGATTCTTCATCTAAAGCAAAGTTTTTACCATAAAGAAGTTCAGAAACTTCACTCAATCCGATATATCCGATAGAAACAGTAGCATATCCACCCCAGATTAAATCTTTGATAGTTTCTTTAGCATCTTTTTCAGCAAGAGCTCCAGCCATCCAAAGGATTGGTGCAATTTCAGCAGGAGTATTTTCTAAATACTTAGCTCTAAAGATATTATTTTCTTTACACATATTTAAAACTTCATCCAACTCTTTATAGAATCCAGCTTCATCGCCTCTATTTTTGATAGCTATTCTAGGCAGGTTTATAGTTGTAGCACCTATATTGAATCTACCTGAGTATTTTTCTACTCCATTTTCATCTTTCCAAGGAGAAAGGAACGCTCTACATCCCATAGGATAAACAACAGTACCGTTCTTAACTTGTTCTGGTGTTACAAATAGAATATCTGGATAAACAGATTTTGTCATACATTCGAAAGCTAATTGAGATATATCCCAGTTAGGATCCTCTTCGTTAAAGTTTAATCCATCGCAAACAGCATAAACTATTTTAGGGAAGATAGCAGTTTCCTTTTTAGCTCCAAATCCTTCCATTCTTGTTTTGAAGACAAACTTTTGAACAAGTTTTCCTTCCCAAGAAGTTTCAGTACCTATACCAACAGTTGTAAATGGAGTTTGTCCATTAACTGTAGATAAGCTGTTTATTTCATATTCTAATCCTTGCATAGATTGTTTAACAGATTCCTCAGTCATATCTACAGCATAGTCAAATGCCATTGGATATTTTTCTTTTAAAGTCTCATTAGAATATTTAATTTCGTTTTCAGATATTACAGATTCAATAACATCTCCAGATAATCTTTCAACATATTTTAATCCTTTTACAAAATGCTTTTTAAAGCTTTTTATGATATATGGAACTAAGGCTCTATCTAGGTAAGGGATAGAACATCCACCATATGTGTTAGATGAAACAGAGGCAATGATTTGAACAATATGTCCAACGGCAACCTCAACAGAGTTAGGTTCAAGCATTTTAGCATTTCCAATGTTACATCCATTTGCAAGCATCTGTTCTATATTAACTAACTCACAATTTGTTTCTCTGAAAAGAAGGTAATCAAGGTCGTGTATATGAATTCTTCCACTTTCGTGAGCTTCTTTTAAATGTTTTGGTAAGATTCTATTTAGATAGTAATCTTTTGATGAGATTCCAGCTAAAAGATCTCTTTGAACAGATATAGTTTTTCCATCTTTATTGGCATTTTCATTTAGCATATCTTCGTTTGACGCGTCAATTAGTTCACCAATTTTTTTATATATAACTTGTTCTTTTTTTCTTAGTTCATTTTTTATAGTACGATATTCTTGATAAGAAAGAGCAATGTCTTTTTCAGAAGATCCCATAAGTTTTTTTACAACTAAATCTTGGATATCTTCAACATGCATCTTAGGAGTATCAAGATTTTCTATTTGAGTTGCTATTTTTTCGATAAGCTCAGCATTAACAGCTTTTTCTTTTTGTGTGAAAGACATTGTTATAGCTCTTACAATTCTACTTTTGTCAAAACGTACAGTTGAACCATCTCTTTTAATAACTTCCTTCAAAAAAATCACCCCAGTTTTTATTTTTTTTTCTTCAAGTATTATACACACTTTTATAGGATTCTACAAATGTGTAAAAAAGTAAAAATGGGTATAAAAATGGTTAAAAAAAAATATTTGACACCAGAATATAGAGTTATTAAAGAGAAATAAAGTTAAAAAAATAATCAAATGGAAAAAAATCGAGCAAAAAAAATTCAAATAATTTTTTCGAAAAACACAATATATATTGTTAGGTTTAAAAAAATAACACAATATCTTGTGTTTTGATTTTTGAAAAATAATTTTTTCGAAAAAATAATAAAAAAGATTAAAAAAATGTGATATAGTATTTTTTAAATACCAAATATAAGGAGGGGTTTTGTGTTTGATAAGAAAATTTATGTTTCAAGAAGAGAGTGTTTAAAAAAATTAGTTGGTGATGGTCTGATTGTTATTGTTGGAAATTCAGAATCACCAATGTCTTATGGGGATAATTGTTATAACTTTATACAAGATTCGACTTTTTTATATTACTTTGGTTTAAACTCTCCAGATTTAATAGGTGTGATAGATGTAGATTCTAATGAAGAATATATTTTTGGAAAAGAATTTACAATGAATGATATTATTTGGATGGGTGGACAAAAAAGTTTTAAAGATAGAGCTTTAGAAGTTGGAGTAAAGAGCTTTTTAGAAACTGAAGAGTTAAAGAAAATTTTGGAATTGACAAAGTTAAACGATAAAAAGATACATTTTACAAATCAATATCGTCTAGAAAATAGTTTAAAGATATCAAAACTACTAGACAAATCATTAGATGAAGTGGAAAAAGATTTTTCAGAAAAATTAGTATCATCAATAATTGAGATGAGAAATATAAAAGCGGATTATGAAATAATTGAAATGGAAAAAGCAACAAATGTGACAAGAGAGATGCATCTAACAGCAATGAAAAATGTAAAGGCTGGAATGAAAGGATATGAACTGGTTGCGTTATTGGAGTGTGAGGCAAAGAAGTATAATGCTACTCCATCGTTCCATACAATCTGCACAACAAATGGTCAAATATTACATAACCATTTCCATGGAAATGTATTTAAAGAAGGAGATTTAGTATTACTTGATTGTGGTGCTAGATTAGAAAATGGATATTGTGGAGATATGACAACAGTTTTCCCTGTTTCAGGAAAATTTGACGAAAGACAAAAAGATTTGTATTCGCTATTGATAGAGATGTTTGAAAAAGCAGAAGAGTACACAAAACCAGGAGTTACAAATAAAACTGTTCATCTAGAAGTATGTAAAGTTTTAGCTAAAGGTTTTGTTGAAAGAGGATTGATGAAAGGTAACGTAGAAGATATTGTAAAAGCTGGTGCTCATGCTTTATTCTTCCCTCATGGATTAGGACATATGATTGGTTTAGATGTACATGATATGGAGAACTTTGGAGAGAATAATGTAGGATATGATTCAGAGACATCGAGAGAAACACAGTTTGGAATTAGATCTTTAAGAATGGGGAAAGAACTTAAAGCGGGATATGTACTGACAATTGAACCGGGAATCTATTTTATCCCTGAATTGATTCAAAAATGGAAAAGTGAAGATTTGTTTAAAGAGTATATAAATTATGATAAAGTTGAAAATTACATTGACTTTGGTGGAATGAGATACGAAGGAGATTTCTTAGTAACAGAGACAGGAAATAAAAGATTAGGTGACAAGATGCCTAAATATTTCAACGAGATTGAAGATGTATTAGCGAATAAATAAAAAATGACCTCCCTAAAAAGGGAGGTTTTTTTACATTTCAAAAATGTTTATAATTTTTAAAGTATCTTTCCCAATAAGTTCAAATTCTATATAAGTATAGATATCTAAATCACTTTCTTGTAATTTACTTTCGAAAGCAACAACACCTTCATTAAGACAGTCGTTGATTTCAGACGGACTTAAATCATTGTGAATGTTGTAATAATTGTTTTCGATCATAAAACTGTTTAACTCTTCAAAGTTTAAAGTTTTTCCTATTAAAGATAACTCATTTTTTAACATAATAACCTCCTTTATATAAATTAGAACATAATAGCGTAATGAATACCGAATGATTCGTTGTTTCTATTTGAACTGTTTTGGTCTACCTGTGAGAAATGGTTGTTTATTTGGTATGTGTAGCTAACAGACAGATTGTTATTTAAGAAAAATCTAACTTGGTTTTGCCATTGTAAAGAGTCATGACGATATTTAGTTTGATCACCTTCGTAAGCTTTTTTTGTCTTAGCACCAAAATCATAATCTAGCCAACCACTAAATCCAAACTTCATTCCATTTTCAAATCTGTATATAGTTCCACCGTAAGCGATATTAAACATGTATCCATTCCATTGATCTTCATCTCTTCCGTAATTTTTATCAACGTATCTAGCATATAAATTTGTTTTAAAGTAATCAAACTTCATATACTTCATCTCAGGGATAGAGATGTAGTTACCAATACCGATATAATGCTTTCTAAGGCTTGCATAATCACCTTTAGAGTTATCATAGTCAAATTGGTAAGCTATGAACCACTCAGAAACTGGACCAATAGAAAGGTCTTTTCCCGTTAGACCATCTATTGAGAATCTAGGTGTGAACTCGGCATAAGTATAATTATCGTCTTCTCCATTTTTATCACTTAAATTAGAGTCTTTGAAAACGTTTGATCTATCAATAAACCAGTATAAATCTAAAAGATTATATCTAGTAGAACCTTGAATTTCAAACAAAGTCTCTTTTTTTGAAGGTCCCCATCCATCTGGTAAATAGTTTGACTTTACAAGACTTCCCTCTAAAACTGTAAAGTTCCAAGGCTCATACTTAGCAAAAGTAGTAGCAGAAATAGCTACAGAACCTATAAGTAAAAATTTTTTTAACATAAAACCCTCCCTAAATTAAAACGTTAGTATAAACTTTTGTATTTCACTTAATAAAAGATTAATATTTTCTTGAGATAACACACAAACTCTAAAAAAATTACTATTTAATCCATCAAACGATTCAGCCTTTCTAATTATGATTCCTTTTTTTAAAAGAAAATTATATAGAGAAGTTGCGTCATATTTTGGATTCAAAATTTCACAAAGAATAAAATTACTTTTAGAGTCGTAAATTTTGAAATCTTTAAATGATTTAAGTCCTTCATAAAGAATAGTAAAGTTTTCTAAAAAGTTTGAGTGACACATATTGATATAATCTGAATCACTAAACATTGCTTCACCCATGATAGAAGCAAAAATATTTATATTCCAAAGATTAGGAATAAGATTCATATTATCTAAAATATCTCCCGTTGATATAATAGCATAACCTAATCTGATTCCAGGAGTCGAAAAGAATTTAGAGGTACCTCTAATAACAATGATTTGATCATGTTTTTGGACTAAATTTATTGCTGATGTCTGTGAAGATTCAGTAAATTCTATATAAGTTTCATCAATCATAATTGGTTTTTGGAAAACTTTATATATATTTTCAATTTCTTGAATAGAAATAAGAGTTCCAGTAGGATTGTTGGGATTACAGATAATAATCATATCAAACTGTTCTTTTGTAATCAATTGAATAATTTCATCAATATTTAATTTGAAATTATTTTCTTTTTTATAAAAAAACTTTGTAATCGAGGCTCCAATTTTATTTAATTCTTTCTCATATTCTGAGTAAGCTGGGGATAATAATAAAGCTTTTTTTGGACTGATAACTTTTATTGTCGATGATATCAATTCAGTTGCCCCACTTCCAAGAATGATGTTGTCAGTATTACAATTGCAGTAATTAGCAATACTATTTTTAAGTTCAGTATATTCTGGATCAGGATAGATACTAGCTAAATTTAAGTTATTTTTTAGTTTTTCCAATCCTTTAGGACTTAGTCCAAAAGGATTTATATTTGAACTAAAATCAATAATTGCATTTTGGTTAATACCAAGTACATCAGATAGTTGATGAAGATTTGCTCCATGATTACTTTTCATAAAACCCCTCCATAATTAAAATATATAACTATTTTAACAAATATAGTTTTTTTTTGCAAAATAATGTTATAAAATATAGTAGAAACTAAAAATAAAAAGGGGAATATATATAATGAGAAATCCAAAAGTAGTAGTAATAGGAGGGGGAAGTGGACTATCAGTTGTTTTAAGAGGATTAAAACACTTTCCTATAGATGTGACGGCAATTGTATCAGTAGCTGACAGTGGTGGAAGTAGCGGAATATTGAAAAAAGAGTTTAATATCCCTGCTCCAGGAGATCTAAGAAATGTAATGATAGCATTGAGTAATGTAGAGCCATTAATTGAAGAAGTTTTTCAATTTAGATTTAGAGAGGATTCTTCAATAGGAGCCCATCCTTTAGGAAATCTTTTAATAACAGCGATGACTGAGATAACAGGGGATGTTCAAATTGCATTGAAAAGACTTAGAAAGCTATTTAATATCAATGGAAAAATATTGCCAGCAACGCTTGAAAAGATAGAGTTAATTGCAGAAAAAACAAGTGGAGGATTTGTATTTGGAGAGTCGGATATACCAGTTATGGGAGAAAAGATAAAAAGGGTGTTTTATGACGGAGAAGTAAATAGTCCAAAAGAAAATATAAAGGCTATTGAAGAAGCTGATTTGATTGTATTTTCGATTGGAAGTCTTTATACCAGTATTATTCCAAATTTGCTTTTAGAGAATATGCAAGAGGCTTTAAAGAAATCAAAAGCCCAAAAAATTTATATCTGTAACGCTATGGGGCAGATGGGTGAAACAGAAAATTATAGTGTGGGAGATCATATTGAATCTATAAATAGACATGTAGGTTTTGATATGATTGACAAAGTTATAGTTAATTCTGTCGAAATACCAGAAGAGATTATTGAGAGATATAATGAAGAGGGTAGTACGCCTGTTGAATTAGATATAAATAGATTGAAAAAAATGAGAGTGAAAGTGATAAAAGAACCTTTGATAAAGATAGATTGTGAGAGAAGGGTGAGACATTTATCGCATAAGTTAGCAGCAGTTGTGTACTCACAAATAGATAATTTAGAGAAGTTTTATGATGAATAAAAAGTAACTTGAAGACTCGTCAAAAAAAAATTCAAAAAAAGTTTCCATTTTAGAATAACATGTGTTATCATAACAAGTGTTATTATTATTGGAGGTGAATTTTAGTGAGAATCGGAGATTTAAATATAGAAGTACCAATAATTCAAGGTGGAATGGGAATAAGAGCTTCAATGTCAAGATTGGCATCAGCAGTAGCTAATCAAGGTGGAGTGGGAGTTATATCTGGAACAGCTATTCCTGCAGATGAATTTAGAGATGAGATAAGAAAAGCAAAAGAGATGATTATAGAAAAAGGTGGAGCACTAGGAGTAAATATAATGGTAGCTGCTTCTAATTTTGCTGAAGCGGTGAAAGTATCAATAGAGGAGAAAGTTGACATGATTATATGTGGAGCTGGTTTCTCAAGAGATATATTTGACACAGTAAAAGGAACTGGGGTTAAGATAGTACCGATTGTTTCAAGTTTAAAGTTAGCTAAGATAGCAGAGAAATTAGGAGCTGACGCTATAGTTGTTGAGGGAGGAAACGCCGGAGGACATTTAGGGACAGATAAAGACTCTTGGGACATTGTAGAGGAGATAGCAAAAGGGGTTTCTATTCCTGTATTCGGAGCTGGAGGAGTAATAACTCCAGAAGATGCTGAAAGAATGATGGCTTTAGGAGTAGCTGGAGTTCAAATGGGAAGTAGATTTATAGCTACTGAAGAGTGTGAAGTTAGCCAAGAGTTCAAAGAAGTGTATGTGAACTCAAAAGAGGGAGATGTCGTTCAAATCATGAGTTCGGCGGGATTACCTGCGAATGCTATAGTTTCACCTTATGTTAATAGAGTAATTGCAGAGGAAAAATTAACACCAAAGAGCTGTACTAGTTGCTTAAAAAAGTGTAGTAGAAAATTCTGTGTTAAAGATAGTTTAATAAAAGGTCATGAAGGAAATGCTTTAGAAGGAATATTCTTTGCAGGGAAAGATGCTTGGAAAATTGATAGTATTTTATCTGTAAAAGAGGTATTTGATATGTTTAGAGGAAAAGTGATAGGATAAAAAATAATTTTAAAATCTAGTACGCAAGTGCTAGATTTTTTTTCTTTTTGTGTTATAATCAATTGATATTAAACAAAAATAAGGGGGATTTTAGAGTGAAAGTTATATTTTTTATCTTAACTTTTTTTGCTGTTTTAGGTGCTATAGATAGATGTTTTGGAAATAAGTTAGGATATGGTCAAAGGTTTCAAGATGGAATATGTGTGGCAGGGCCATTAATGTTAGCGATGTTAGGAATCTTATCTATAAGTCCATTAATTTCAAAATTCTCAAAACCTTTTGTTGAATTACTTTACTCTTTAACTGGAGTAGATCCTTCAATTTATATAAACTCTATATTAGCAACAGATATGGGAGGATATTTTTTAGCTCAGGACTTAGCAATAGATAAAAGTTTAGCTGATTTTTCCGGTGTAATTTTGGGTTCTATGCTAGGAACTGTAGTTATTTTTACGATGCCTGTTGCATTTGGAATTATTGATAATGATTCGAAAAATAGCTTTTCAAAAGGAATACTAAGTGGAGTAGCAACAATACCTTTGGGTTGTTTGGTTGCGGGCGTTATGATGGGATTGAATTTATCTTTAGTTATTTACAATTTGATACCAGTAGTGCTTTTTTCTGTAGCTATTTGTAGTGGGTTATGGTTTTATCCAGAGAAAACTTGCAATATTTTTGATAAATTTGGTAAATTGATGACACTGTTAGTAACTGTAGGTTTGACTTTAACATTAATTGAAACAATGTTTGGGTATTCGATAGTTGATGGATTAAATCCGATAGATGAGAGTATGAAAATTGTTACAAGAGTATCGCTTACATTGAGTGGTGCATATCCATTTTTATATTTTATAGAAAAATATTGTAAAACAGGATTAAAAACATTGGGCGGTATTCTAGGGATAGATGAAAGTGGAACCGCTGGATTTATGGCTTCTTTAGTAAGTAGTATACCGATGTTTGGAATTTTTGGAAAGATGGATAATAATAGTAAGATAATAAATAGTGCTTTTGCTGTCGCGGGGTCTTATGTTTTTGGTGGACAATTAGGTTTTGTTGCGGGAGTATCTCCAGAAAATATATTACCATTTATTGTGGCTAAATTGGTTTCTGGTTTTGCTGCTATATATCTAGCAAAAACTATGTTTATAAATAAAAAGGAAAGAAATAATAGTTTTGTATTAAACAAAGGTCTGAAGATAAACTAGGGAGGAATAAATGGAGAAAATCATTATAGATTTAAAAGAGAGATATGCAAAGATTTTAGATGAATTAAAAGAGTTAAATCAGTTTCTTTTTGAAAATCCAGAATTGGGATTAAAAGAGGTAAAAGCAAGAGATAAGCATTGTGAGTTATTGAGTAAAAATGGATTTTTTGTTGAAAAAGGATACTGTGGAATAGAGACCGCATTTTTGGCAAATTATGCTGCTAAGAAACCTGGTCCAAGAATAGCTTATTTAGCTGAATATGATGCTCTACCAGAGATTGGGCATGGATGTGGACACAATATACTAGGAGTTACGAGTGTTGCCGCAGGAATACTTTTGAGAGAGTTTGTGAATGTCTATGGAGGAGAGGTTTTAGTAATAGGAACACCTGCTGAGGAAACAGATGGAGCAAAAGTTAAGATGGTTAAAGAGGGAGCTTTCAATAATATTGATGTAGCGATGATAGTTCATCCAACGAGTGGAAATATTCATTTGAGAAGTAGTTCTAGTCAAGCTATGGAAGCTTTACAATTCACATTTAGAGGAAAAACCTCTCACGCTGCAGGTGCACCTCATTTAGGAATAAATGCTTTAGATGGAGTTATAACACTATTTAATACAATAAATGCATTGAGACAGCAGATTCTACCTACAGATAGAGTTCATGGAATAATAACAAAAGGTGGAGAAGCTGCTAATATAATACCGGATTTAGCAGTAGCAAACTTCTATGTGAGATCGAGAAATAAGAAAGAGTTAGATATACTTTTAAAGAAAGTTTTAAATTGTGCTAATGGAGCTGCTGTATCAACAGGAACTACTTTAGAAATAGAAAATTATGAAACAAGTTTCTTAGATTTAATAACAAATAAGACTTTAATGGAAGTCTATGAAGAAAGCTTGAAAGATATTGGAGTTGAAAAAATGGAGAACTCTGAAGATAGTGGGTCGACAGATGCAGGAGATGTGAGCCATGTTTGCGCTACAATTCATCCGTATATGCCTCTTTATAAAGATGTAATCAGTCACAGTAGAGAGCTAGCAGAGTGTACTGTTGAGGATGGAGCTTATAAAGGGATGGAAGAGGCTGTTTTAGCACTAGCTGTAACAGGGGTTAAACTATTAAAAAATACTAAACTTTTAGATGAGATAAAGCTAGAGTTTAGCAATAGATAAAAGTAAAAGAGATTCTACAGTTTGAAATTGTAGAATCGTAACTACTCAGCTAGTAACTAATAAAGTTTAATAGGAAAGATACTTTTTTCAAATTAA
>NZ_JRJZ01000119.1:0-13802 GCF_000800875.1 Cetobacterium sp. ZWU0022 | reverse complement strand
AAAAATGGTGGTGCTCTTTAAAGGTGCTACAGTGCTGCTAAACAAAGTTGCAAAACACAAGTATATTATATAAAGAGGTAAAAAACAATAGTAAAATTTATAGAATATAAAAAATATATAATAAAAAAAAGACAGAAAAACTGTCTTTTTTAGAAAAATAAATTTTAGAAAAATACTCCAGCAATAACTCCGTTTAAAAGTGAAGCTAAGAAACCACCTAAAACAGCTCTCATACCAACTTGAGCAATTTCACTTCTTCTATTAGGAGCAATAGCACCTAAAGCACCTATTTGTAGTCCTAAAGACGCTACGTTAGCGAATCCAAGAAGAGCAAAACTCATAATAGCAATTGTCTTTTCAGAAAGACCTGATAAATTTTGAGTGAAATCTACATAAGCAACGAATTCATTAAGTACCATTTTTTGTCCTAATAAACTTCCTGTGTAAACAGCTTCATTCCATGGAATTCCCATAGCGTAAGTTATAGGTGCGAATATGTAACCTAAAATAATCTGTAGAGTTATTTTGATTCCAAAAATATCACCAATGCCACCTAAAATCATATTAACTAGTGAAACTAAAGCGATGAAAGATATTAAAATAGCTCCGATTATAAGAGCGATATTCATACCATCAATTGTTCCTTTAGCAGCAGCTTCGATTACGTTGACAGAATCACTTTTTGTAAACTCAATTTTTTCTTCTTCCGAATCAGCTTGAGTTTCAGGCATAATTAATTTAGCAAAAACTAATCCACTTGGTGCAGCCATGAAAGATCCTGCAATAAGATACTTCATAGGAACTCCAAGGGCCGCATAAGCAGCAAGAGTTGAACCTGATACAGATGCAACACCACAAGTCAATACAGCGAAAAGTTGAGATCTACTTAAATTTGCGATGTAAGGTTTAATTACTAATGGAGCTTCTGTTTGACCTAAGAAAATATTAGCAGCAGCAGATACAGATTCAGCGTCTTTAGTTCCTAATAGCTTAGAAATTCCTCCACCAATATATTTAATAACTAATTGCATAATTCCAAGGTGATATAAAACAGAAATTAAAGCACCAAAGAAAATAATAAGTGGTAAAACATTAAAAGCGAAAACGAAAGCGATGTTACTTCCTGGACCATAAAGGCCACCAAAAACGAATTGTATTCCCTCGTTGGCTTGTGCAATTATTTTGTTGAATCCATTTGAAACAGACTCAAGAACGTAAGCTCCACCTGAAGTTTTCATAACAATAAAAGCAAAAACAAATTGAAGTGCAAATCCAGCTACGATAGTTCTCCATTTGATATTTTTTCTATCATAAGATAGAAGATAACCTAAAAATAAAATTGCAAAAATCCCGAATATACTTCTCAGTATAGACACATTACCAGCTCCTCTATAACTATATTATTATTTTGATATTACTATCAAAAATTACTTTATCCTTTTAATTATATTCTAAAATATATAATATACATAGGACAAGTTGCCTAGTAAAAAAAAATAATGTATACATACAAAAATAAAAACATAAAAACATATAATTATAAATTTATAAATATAACAAAAAAAACTTAAATAATACTAAAAGTTTAGAAAATAACACAAAAAATAAAAATGTACACTTTTTAAAAGTGTTCAAATAAAAAGATTTTATGAATGTAAAATAATAAAAAATCAATATTTTTTTTAAAAAATAAGAATTGAAAACATACTTAATGTATGTATATTGAAATAAATAAAAAAATAAAAGAAAAATAAAAGAAAAGTGTATTTTATAAGGGGGAATCTCCCTATGAAAGCCCATAAATATTATAGAAATAAAGTTAGTTTTATGGTAAAATATATAATAGACTAAAAATATTTTAGGAGGGTTAAAATGCAAGAAATAAAAATTTCTACTGAGTTTATAAAATTAGATCAGTTTCTTAAATTTACTGGTGAAATTGGAACTGGTGGACAAGCAAAAGAGCTTATTTTAGATGGTCAAGTAAAAGTAAATGGCGAAGTGGAAGAAAGACGTGGAAAAAAACTATATCCAGGAGATAAGGTTGAATTTTTAGGATTGGTATTTGTTGTAGCTTAATTTTATTATAATTTTGAGGTGACATTAATATTGGAAATTCTTGAGATGAATTATATAAATTTTAGAAATCTTGAAGATAGAAACATACAATTTTCTCCAAGATTTAATCTTTTCTTTGGAAAAAACGGTCAGGGAAAAACAAGTATTCTTGAAGCTATCTATTTTAGTGCTACAGGAAAAAGTTTTAGAACCTCAAAAAACATTGAATTAATCAAATATAATAGAGATAAGATGGGAAGTTATATTTCCTATAGAGATTTAATTTCTGAAAAAACATTAAGCGTGAAGCTTGATAGAAAAAATAAAGAATATAAATACAATGGAAAAAAAACATCTTTTGATGAATTTTATGGGAAAGTAAATGTAGTAACATTTATTCCAGAAGATATTGAATTAATTGTAGGAAGTCCAAGTTTTAGAAGATCATTTTTTGATGCTGAAATAGCTCAAAGTAATTATGAATATTTTCAAAATTTGAAAGATTTTAATAAAATCTTGAAAATACGAAATAAATATTTGAAAGAAAAAAAAGTTAAAGATGAAATTTTTTCAATATACGAGGATGAATTTATAAAATTAGCAGCTAAGATTGTTTTGAAAAGAATAGAATATGTAAAAAATATATCAATAATATTAAATTTAAATTATCGAAAACTTTTTGATAATAAAAAAGAGTTAAGTTTAAAATATGAAAGCTTTATTGGCGAATTTAAGGGATTAAATCTCTCGAAAATAGAGGAAAAAATAAGAGAGAAAATAGGAACGTTTAAATCACAAGAAATTAAATATGGATACTCTTTAGTTGGACCACAAAGAGATGATTTTAAGTTTATTTTAAATACAAAAGAAGCAAAATCATATTCTTCCCAAGGAGAAAAAAAATCAATAATTTTTGCTTTGAAGTTATCTGAAATAGATATGGTTATAAAAGAAAAAAGAGAAACACCTATTTTTCTAATTGATGATATATCATCTTATTTTGACTCTATAAGAAAAGATAGTATTATAAACTATCTAAAAAAAAGAGAATTACAAGTTTTCATTAGCTCAACAACAGATTTAAATATAGAATCTAAAAACTTTAGGATTGATAAAGGAGAGATTCAAGATGGACATTATGAATGTGAGTGAGGCTGTAGAAGAAGCTATTATTAAAAGTAGAAAGTTAAAAGAGGGAATAATAAGAGGTCATTGGCGAGAAATTGTTGATAAACTTTCTGATAAAAGTGAGCCGCTTTGGATAAAAGATGGAGTGTTGTATGTACTTGTTGAAGATAGTGTGTACCTTCACCATATGTCTATGAACAAAAATAAATATTTGAGAAAAGTTCAGGATATTTTAAAAAAAGATTATGTTAAAGATATAAGATTTAAGATTTCAAAAATTCAGAATTTAGATTATTCTGATTATATGAGCAACGAGATTGAAGCAAATAGAAATGTCGAGTTTATTTCTGAACTAAGAGATTTAACTTTAGAAGAAAAAATAGATGTTTTAAAAAGAAAATCAAAAGAAAGAGAGCTGGCATTAGTATCGAAGGGATATAAAAAATGTGATATTTGCGGAATGATGTTTTTAGGAGATGAGGAAATTTGTAAGCCTTGCTCCTTAAAGGATGTCGTAGATAAGCTATTGGAGGATAAAGATGACAACGAATAATTATCAAGCAGAAAATATTACAGTTTTGGAAGGATTGGAAGCTGTAAGAAAAAGACCTGGTATGTATATCGGAACTACTTCAGAAAGAGGACTACATCATCTAGTTTGGGAGATTGTGGATAACTCGGTGGATGAGGCGTTAGCTGGATTCGCAACAAAAATTGAAGTTTCAATATTACCAGATAATATAATAGAAGTAACGGATAATGGAAGAGGAATTCCAGTAGATATCCATCCAAAGTATGGAAAGTCAGCATTAGAGATAGTATTAACGGTTCTTCATGCTGGAGGAAAGTTTGAAAATAATAACTATAAGGTTTCTGGAGGGCTTCATGGAGTTGGAGTTTCGGTAGTTAACGCTCTTTCTGAATGGACTGAAGTAACTGTAAGAAAAGCTGGAAAAGTATATTATCAAAAATATAATAGAGGAGTACCAGAAAAAGATGTTGCAGAAATTGGTGTTGCAGAAGATAGTGGAACAACTGTAAGATTTAAAGCTGATTATGAAATTTTTGAAACTTTAGTTTATAGTTTCTCAACTTTAGAAACAAGATTAAGAGAGTTAGCTTATTTAAATAGAGGATTAAATATAGTTTTATCTGATTTAAGAAAAGAAACTCCAAAAACAGTAAATTTAGAGTTCGAAGGTGGAATTTTAGATTATATAAAAGAGATTGAGAAAGATAGTACAGCAATAATAAAAACACCATTCTATATGAGTGGAGAAGTTGATAATGTTTCTGTAGAGATTGCAATGACTTATAATACAAATCAAAGAGAAACAATATACTCATTTGTTAACAATATAAATACTCATGAGGGTGGAACTCATGTAAGTGGATTTAGAACAGCTTTAACAAGAGTGATAAATGATTTAGGAAAAAGTACAGGGCTAATCAAAGATAAGGATGGGAAACTTCAAGGATCGGATATTAGAGAAGGTTTAACAGCGATAGTATCTGTAAAAGTACCTCAACCTCAATTTGAAGGACAAACAAAAACAAAGCTAGGTAATAGTGAAGTAACTGGTATTGTTTCAACTGTTGCAGGTGCTCAAATAAAGATGTATTTAGAAGATGCACCAAATGATTTAAAAGTTATAATTGATAAAATTTTAAATTCAAAGAGAGCTAGAGAGGCAGCACAAAGAGCTAGAGAGTTAGTTCTTAGAAAATCAGCACTTGATATAGGATCTTTACCTGGAAAATTAGCAGATTGTTCGTCTAAAAACTCTGAAGAATGTGAAGTTTATATAGTTGAGGGAGATTCAGCAGGTGGATCAGCAAAGCAAGGAAGAGATAGAGGATTCCAAGCAATTTTACCTCTAAGAGGAAAAATTATAAACGTTGAGAAATCAGGATTACATAAGGCTTTAGAAAATGCTGAAATCAGAGCTATGGCAACAGCGTTTGGAACAGGAATTGGAGATAATTTTAATATCGAGAAATTAAGATATGGAAAAATAATAATAATGACCGATGCCGATGTCGATGGAGCTCATATAAGAACCTTAATTTTAACGTTCTTCTATAGATATATGGTAGAGTTAATCCATAATGGAAATATTTATATAGCTCAACCACCATTATATAAAGTAACTCAAGGTAGAACAGTATCATATGCATATAGTGATAGACAGCTTAAAGAGATGGTAGCTGGTCTTGAGGGTGACGATAAAAGATATAATCTTCAAAGATATAAAGGTCTAGGAGAGATGAATCCTGAGCAACTTTGGGAAACAACTATGGATCCAGATACAAGAACTCTATTAAAGGTTACGATAGATGATGCAAGAGAAGCAGATATACTATTTGACAAATTGATGGGAGATAGAGTTGAACCGAGAAAAGAGTTTATTGAAGAACACGCAGAGTTCGTAAAAAATCTGGATATATAAATGTATATAAACAGTAATAAAAAGAATGTTCTAGGAGGAAAAGATAATGTCTAATGTGAATAATAGATATATAGAGGAAGAGTTGAAACAATCCTATCTAGATTACTCTATGAGTGTAATAGTTAGTAGAGCCTTACCAGATGTAAGAGATGGATTAAAACCAGTACATAGAAGAATTTTATTTGCTATGAATGAAATGGGAATGACAAGCGATAAACCATACAAAAAATCAGCAAGAATCGTAGGGGAAGTTTTAGGTAAGTATCATCCACACGGAGATTCGGCAGTATATAATACTATGGTTAGAATGGCTCAAGATTTTGCATATAGATATGAACTTGTTGATGGACACGGAAACTTCGGTTCTATCGATGGAGATTCAGCAGCAGCGATGAGATATACGGAAGCTAGAATGTCTAAAATCAGTAATGAGATTTTAGAGGATATCGACAAAGATACAATTGACTTTAGAAAAAACTTCGATGACTCATTAGATGAGCCAATTGTACTACCTGCAAAATTACCAAATCTTCTGCTAAACGGAGCTACAGGAATTGCGGTAGGAATGGCTACAAATATACCACCTCATAACTTAGGAGAGGTTGTAGATGGAGTTTTAGCACTAATCGAAAATAGAGATATAACTCCAGTTGAATTAATGCAATATATAAAAGGACCAGATTTCCCTACGGGTGGAATTATAGATGGTGAAGCTGGAATATATGATGCATATACAACAGGAAGAGGAAGAGTTAGAGTTAGAGGAAAAGTTGAGATAGAGGAAACTAAAACTGGTAGACAGAGTATTATCATAAAAGAGATTCCTTATCAATTAAATAAATCTTCTTTAATTGAAAAAATAGCAAACTTAGTAAAAGAGAAAAAAGTTGTAGGAATATCAGATTTAAGAGATGAATCGGATAGAGATGGTATTAGAGTTGTAATTGAACTAAAAAAAGGAGAAGAACCTGAATTAGTTTTAAATTCATTATACAAATACACAGAACTTCAAACAACATTTGGAATAATTATGCTAGCTTTAGTTAATAACGTTCCAAGAGTTTTAAACTTAAAAGAAGTTTTAAATGAGTATTTAAAACATAGATTTGAAGTAGTAACAAGAAGAACTAAGTTTAATTTAACAAAAGCTGAAAAAAGAGCTCATTTATTAAAAGGATTTATTATAGCCCTTGAAAATATAGATAGAGTTATTGAGATTATTAGAGGATCATTAGATGCAAACGAAGCTAGAGTTTCTTTAATTGATAAATATGGTTTCAGTGAAGAGCAATCGAAAGCTATATTAGATATGAGATTACAAAGATTAACTGGTCTTGAAAGAGGAAAGATAGATAAAGAACATGAAGAGTTAAAATCTTTAATAATTGAATTAAGTGGTATTTTAGCAGATGAGGCAAAAGTTTATGAGATTATCAAAGAAGAGTTAATCGAAATAAAAGATAAATATGATGATGCTAGAAGAACAACTATCGAAAAAGAAAGAATGGAAATCAGACCTGAAGATTTAATAAAGGATGATAGCGTTTTAGTTACAGTAACAAATAGAGGTTATGTAAAGAGAATGGAATTAGATAAATACAAAGCCCAAAAAAGAGGTGGAAAAGGAGTTTCTACTCAAAATACCATCGAAGATGACTTTGTTGAAAGAATGGAAGTAATGTCTAACTTAGATACTATGATGATATTTACTGATAAAGGAAGAGTGTTCCACTTAAAAGTATATCAAATACCAGAATCTTCAAAGCAAGCTAGAGGAAGATTAATTGGAAACTTAATCAAACTAAAAGAAGATGAAAAAGTTAGAGAGATAATAAAAATAAGAGAATTTAGTCAAGATAAAGAGTTGGTATTCGTAACAAGAGATGGAATGGTTAAGAAAACTACCTTAAGTGAATATAAAAATATTAACACTGCTGGACTAAAAGCCATAAAATTAAGAGATGGAGATGACATAATCTTCGTTGGAATTATGCCAGTGGAATCAAAAGAGCAAGTATTCTTGGCTACAAAAGCAGGACACTCAATAAGATTCTCGAAAGATGATGTAAGAGTAACTGGTAGAGATACGAGTGGAGTAAAAGGAATATCTCTTAAAAAAGATGATAAAGTAATATCGGCGCTGTTAATAGATGATGCGGCGAATGAAACTATATTAACAATAACAGAAAATGGATATGGAAAGAGAACTAGAGTTGATGAATATCCTCTACAATCAAGAAGTGGAAAAGGTGTTATAAATATAAGATGTAGTGATAAAACTGGAGATGTTGTAGCAGTAAAACCTGTTAAAGAAGAAGAGGAGTTAATGGTTATAACATCATCAGGAGTAGTAATAAGAACTCCTGTTAACCAAGTATCAATAATCGGAAGAGCAACTCAAGGTGTAAAAATTATGAGAGTAAATGAAGCACAATCTGAGAAAGTTGTATCAATTGCAAGTTTCAAAGAGGAAGAATCAGAAACAGAAGAGGCAACTCAAGAGTAATTTAAACTAAAGGAGGAGTTATTATGAAAAAAGTTTTAGTTGTATTTAGTGAAGGATCAAAGAAAAATATTTTAATTGATAGTGCGATATTTTTTAAAGAGAGATTTGGATACAAAATAGTACCTTTATATATCAAAGATGTAAGAAGAGACGAAATACTTCCAGCAACTATGGATGGAATGATAGTAAACTTAAGTAATAACTCCTTCACTCAAGAAAGAGACGCATTAGAAGAACAAGAAGTAAAAAAACTTCAAGAGAGATTAAGTTTAAAAGGGATTAAAGAACCTTTAAATTTAGAATTTGGTTTTCCTTGGGATATAATAAAAGAGTATATGAAATCTGCTGATTTATTAATGTTTGAAAAAGGAGAAACTTTGTCAGAATCTGCCATAACAGTTTTAAAGAATCATTTTAAACCAATCATAATGGTTGGAGAAAAAGGAATCAAAGCACTAGAAAAAGTTGGAATTTCAACAGATGACGGTGTGAAAATAAATAAAAGTGTATTTTCATTTATAAATATTTTTCCTGAAATAAATAGTTTTTTGATGTTAACTCTTCTTTATAAAATTGAAGAGAATACTTTATTAAAATATTTAGAAGAAAAAGGAAAAAAGGTGGAATGGAAAAATTTTGATGGTGAAGTAGCCAAAGAGAAATATTTAGAGGAAATTAATGAATTAGATTTATTAGTTATGGGAAATCTTAGTGTCAGTTATTTTTTTGAGAAGATAACAGGCCGAAAAGGGTTAAGTATTATGGAAAAATCACAAGTGTCAATATTTATAGGATAAGATATATGAAAATATTAATAATAACAGATTCTCATGGCAACATGGGTAAAATTTATGATATAATAACACAGGAAAATCCTACTATAGTAATATGGAGCGGAGATCATAGTTGGGATGGAGAGGAGTGTTCTTTTGCATTTCCAGAGATAAAGTTTTATATAGTTAGAGGTAATTGTGATATTTTTGATAGAAAATTTAATGATAATGAAATTATAGATGTGGAAGGTGTAAAGATTTTTATAACACATGGTCATCTTTACAATGTGAAACAAAATTTGACTACATTAGAAGCGATAGCTGAAAAATATAAAGTAGATGCTGTTTGTTTTGGTCACACTCATATTCCTTATTTAAATATAAAAAATGGGATAGCATATTTTAATCCAGGAGCTTTAAAGGATAATAGATATGGAGTGTTATTGATTGAAAATAAAGAGTTGACTTTTAATTATAAAGATATAAAATAATAAAGCCTTGTTTTAGGAGGAAACAGATGAAGAATAAGCTGAATGCTTTAAAGGATGAAGCTAGTTTAAACATCCAAAAAGCAGCAACACTACAAGAAATTGATGAGATTAGGGTTAAGTATTTAGGAAAAAAAGGTGAGTTCACAGAAATTTCTAAATCAATGAGAGATTTATCGCCAGAAGAAAGACCAGCATTTGGTCAAATGGTTAACGAAGTAAAAACTTTCATAACTACTTTAATCGAAGAAAAAATGAATGAAATTAGTAAAGAAGTAAAAAGAGAGCAGTTAAAGTTAGAAACTTTAGATATTTCGCTTCCAGGAAGAGAGGTTTCTACAGGAGGATTACATCCAATAACTGAAACTATGAATTTCTTAAAAAATATATTTGTGGAGATGGGGTTTGATGTTGCAGAAGGACCAGAAGTAGAGTTTACATCTTATAACTTCGATGCGTTAAATATTCCTGAAACGCACCCATCAAGAGATTTACAAGATACATTCTATATGAGTGAAAATGTTGTTTTAAGAACGCATACATCACCAGTACAAGCAAGATATATGGAAAAAAATCAACCTCCATTTAGAATGGTTTGTCCAGGAAAAGTTTATAGAAATGATTATGATATATCTCATACTCCAATGTTCCACCAAATGGAAGGATTAATGGTTGGACCAGAGGTATCTTTTGCTAACTTAAAAGCTATGCTAGAGCAATTTGTTACAAGAGTATTTGGAGAAACAAAAGTTAGATTTAGACCACACTTCTTCCCATTTACAGAACCTAGTGCTGAAATGGATGTACAATGTGTAATCTGTAAAGGTGAAGGTTGTAGACTTTGTAAACACAGTGGATGGCTAGAAATTATGGGATGCGGTATGGTAGACCCAGCAGTTTTAGCAGCTGTAGGATATGACCCAGAAGAAGTATCAGGATTTGCATTTGGAATGGGAATAGAAAGAATTACAATGCTGAGATATGGTATTGATGATTTAAGAGCATTCTTTGAAAATGATGTAAGATTCCTAAAGCAATTTAAATAAAAGGTGGAGGCATATAATGTTAATTTCGTTGGATTGGTTGAAGCAATATGTCGATATAAAAGAGGACATAAAAGAGTTAGAAAACACTTTGACAATGATAGGTCAAGAGGTTGAAGCTATAGATGAGCAAGGTAAAGATTTAGCAAAGGTTGTTATAGGACAGGTAACAGAGTATGGAAGACATCCTGAAGCTGAAAAGTTAACTTTATTAAAAGTTAATGTTGGTGCTGAAGAGGAACTTCAAATAGTTTGTGGAGCACCTAACCATAAATTAGGAGATAAAGTTGTAGTAGCAACTATTGGAGCGGTTTTACCGGGAGATTTTAAAATCAAAAAAAGTAAAATAAGAGGTATAGAATCTCAAGGGATGTTATGTTCTGAGGTCGAGTTAGGTCTTGGAAATGATGGAGATGGAATAATTATACTTCCTGAAGATGCACCTTTAGGTGTAGAATATAGAGCTTACAAAAAATTGAATGATGTAATATTTGAATTAGAAATTACACCAAATAGACCAGATTGTTTATCATACATAGGGATAGCTAGAGAGATTGCAGCTTACTATGGAAGAAAAATAAAGTGGCCTGAGTTTGAATCAAAAAGTATAATTGAAAGTATTAACACAGGACATATAGATGTAAGAATCGAAGATAAAGAAAGATGTAAGAGATTCACAGGAAAAGTTATAAAAAACATAAAAGTTGGAGAATCACCAGAGTGGTTAAAAAATAGATTATTATCTATGGGATTAAAGCCAATCAACAATGTTGTAGATGCTACTAACTATATACTATTTGAGTGTAATCAACCTTTACATGCTTATGATTTAACAAAAATTGCAGACAGAAAAATTATTGTTAGAAAAGCTTCTGAAGGAGAAAAAATAGTAACTTTAGATGGTATTGAAAGAGAGCTTAATAAGGGCGAGCTTGTTATTGCAGATATTGAAAAACCTTTAGGAATAGCTGGAATAATGGGTGGAGAATCAAGTAAAGTTAGTGAAGAAACGACAGAAATATTCTTAGAATGTGCATACTTCACACCTGAAAATATAAGAAGAACATCAAAAGATTTAACACTATCAAGTGATTCATCTTATAGATTTGAAAGAGGATTAGATATTGAAAATAATCTTGAGGTTTTAGAGAGAGCAGCTGACTTGATTTCTCAGTTAACAGGTGGAGAGATTTTAGAAGGAAGCATTGATAAATATATTGAAAAATATGAAAAAATAGAAATTCCTTTAAATATGGATAAGTTAAGAAAATTCATGGGAAAAGATATAGAAATAGATATTGTTGGAAAAATTCTAACGAATTTAGGTATAAATATAAAAACTTTAAATTCAACAACAATTTTAGCTACTCCTCCGTCATATAGAGGGGACTTAACAAGAACAGCAGACTTATATGAAGAGATTATAAGAATGTATGGTTTTGATAACATAGAAAATAAAATGCCAGAAGAAAATATAAGACCTGGTATAAAAGATTCTATGACAGTTGTTGTAGACGAGACAAAAGAGATTTTAGCTAAGTTAGGATTACAAGAAGTGATAAATTATAGCTTTATTTCAAGAGATGCTATCAAAATGTTAGGGATAACAGAGCCAACTTTAGAGATAACAAATCCAATAAGTGATGATATGGCAGTTATGAGACCAACTTTAGTTTATAGCTTATTAGCAAACATAAGAGATAATTTAAATAGAAATCAAAATGGATTAAGATTCTTTGAAGTATCAAGAGTATTTACACCAAAAGAAGATGGATTAGCAAATGAAACATTAAGAGCATCTATTGCTTTAGCTGGAAAAACATCTAAATCTTTATGGGATCCAAAACCAGAAGCTATGGATTTCTATACTCTAAAAGGATTTGTTGAAAAATTCTTAGAGTATATGGGTGTAAATAGATATCAATTAGAAAGATCAGAAGATAAAAACTTCCATCCAGGAAGAAGTGCAGATATAAAGATAGGAAAAATAAAAATAGGAACTTTTGGAGAAATTCATCCAGAAATTGCAGAGAATATGGATATCAAGAGAGAGAAAGCATATGTTGCAGAGTTGGATTTAACGACATTATTAAACTATAGAGCTAAAAAAGTTAAATATGAGAGAATTGTTAAATATCCAGAAGTTACAAGAGATATTGCAGTTGTTTTAGATAGAGATGTACTTGTAGGGAAGATGTTAGAAGACATTAAAAAGTCATCAAATCTAATAGAAAGTGTTGCTATATTTGACGTTTACCAAGGAGATAAAATAGAAGCTGATAAAAAATCAGTAGCTATTAGCATCGTTCTTAGAAAGAAAGATGGAACCCTTGAGGAAAACGATATCAATATAACTGTTGATAAGATTTTAAAGTTAATAGCTAAAAACTATAATGGAGAGATTAGACAGTAAAATTTTTAATTAAAAGTTCAGGAGGAAAAATGGATTCACTAAGAGAATTATTTAAGGTTGGAAATGGACCATCAAGCTCTCACACAATGGGGCCAGAGAGAGCAGCAAAAAGATTTAAGGCAGAAAACCCGGATGCAGCAAGTTTTAAAGTAGAGTTATACGGATCACTTGCATTAACAGGAAAAGGGCATTTAACAGATTACATAGTTATTGAAACGTTAAAGCCTAAATCTACAGAAATTGTATGGATGCCAGAGTATGTTCATCCGTATCACACTAACGGAATGAAGTTTATAGCTTTAGATAAAGAAGGAAACGAATTAAAGTCTTGGTTAGTATTCTCAGTTGGTGGAGGAACTATCATGGAAGAAGGACAACAAAGACAGGGTGGATCAAAGGTTTATTCATTTGGAACAATGGCAGAAATTATGCTATGGTGTGAAAAAAATAAAAAAGAGTTATGGGAATTTGTTACAGAAAGTGAAGGGGAGTCAATTTGGTATTTCTTAGATCAAATTAGAACTGCTTTAGAAGCTTCTGTACAATCAGGTCTTTCAAAAAATGGTGTTTTACCAGGAACAATTAGATTACAAAGAAGAGCACAATCGTTCTACAGAAAAGCAAGAAACGACAAGTCTAGAAATGGATTTGTTGGAAGAATATTCGCTTATACACTAGCTGTATCTGAAGAAAACGGAGGAGGAGGTAGAGTTGTTACTGCCCCTACTTGTGGAGCTGCAGGTGTAATTCCAGGATTAATGTACGCATTAAAAGAGGAGTATAACTTATCAAATGAAGAGGTACTAAAAGGTCTTGCAATCGCAGGATTAATTGGTAACATAATAAAGGAAAATGCTACTATATCAGGAGCAGAGGGTGGATGTCAAGCAGAGGTTGGATCAGCTTGTGCAATGGCAGCAGCAATGGCTTGTTTCATATTAGG